>JAYVXI010000124.1:0-5999 GCA_043785305.1 Limnoglobus sp.
TATACTTCTCGCGGTCGGAAATGAGACGTGAACGGTTAGTCAATTCATTCCCGTTAGCCCGACGCGCTAGCGAGGAATTCCTGTCGTTTCTGCGATGTCGTGCCTTCACGCGGGTTCCCCTCGCTTGCGCGCTTGCGCGTCGGGCTAACAAAACGTATCGAATCACCCCGCTCAAAGTATAAATGCATTTTTCCGGTGAAGTCGTGTTCCGTGTCGAATGTGGTTCGCGAACTCGATAGCGTCGGTGCAACTCGCCTTCACCCATACGAATTCGCCGAGTCAAAAAATCGGAGGCGATGCGACGCAAGTCGAAATTCGTGTCGTGCGCAAAGTGTCGTGAGAATGTCGCGCTCGGTCGATTTTGTGTCGTGCGGCATCCCAATCGAGGGGGAGATTCGCTCGTGAATCTCTCTGCGAACGATGCGATGACGCCGCTACGACCCATTCGGGGTCGATTGAAATTTCGCAGATACCCCCAGGTGCGCGGACGCGACCTGGGCTAATCGCTGGTATCCCTCCGGGATAAAGACAATGCTCGAGCCGCCGGAGGAATTTCTGTGGAAATCGACTGCATCGCCGCAACAGAAAGGGCAACATTCATTTCGCGGAAATTCGATAACAAGCCCAACTTCACGCCACCTGGGTATCAGACCGTCGTTTCTGTGCGGTTCGGAAAACCGGGGCTTTGGGAAACGTGAAAATCTTTCGCGAAGTTGCGTGAAAAGGGGTGCGCATCTTCGTTCCAAAGAGCCGCCCACTCTTCGCTTCGTAGTGGGGTTTCGACGCAGTTTCATTGCGGCTTTTCCGCTACCAGACTTGCATTCTCGAACCGGACTCCGAACAATGTTTGTAATGCGAACCCGAAAGCCGGGACATTGTCTACTTTGATGACTGACGAAAGGAACCGTCGATGAGCAACTCGTACAGCACCCTCTGCGATGATTTCGGCACCTCGACGTACCTGATGTCGAAGATCGAGATGCCGACGAGTCGCGAGACGGTCTTGCACTTCTTCGAGGCGATTCAGAAGACGTATCCGTCGATGACCGACTTCGAGAAGCGCGACAACGGCGAGTTTGCACTCGAGGAAGATCGCGAAACCGGTGCGTACCGCTGGTCGTCGCTCGATACTCGCCGCTTGTGCGCCGGTTACGTGAATCCACCTGCGATGGACGATGCCGACGAACACAACGAAAAAGTCTTGGAGATGGCCGCGTACCACCTCGACCTCGGGAACTTGCAAACCGAAGCGATGGACGTGCTGTATTACTTCGATTTCCTGTACCAAGGCAACCACGATGAAGTCGTTGCCGAGGCACTGGCGGCGAACACGCCGTTCGAGAGCCTGACGCAAATCCCCGGTGGCCGCGTGTTGTCGTTCCAGCCGACGATGCTGATGGCGCTCGACGAAGCCTGCCAGTTGCAAGGCCGCCTCAGCATCGAAACCCGCACCAGTGCGTATCAGGTTCGCACGGGCAATTACCCCGAAGCGCCGATCTCGGTGTACTTCACAGTGCGGCAGTTCTGGGGCAAACAGCCGTTCAAGTCGTTCGTCGATTCGTACCGGAATCAGCGCCGCGTACTCGATGAAATCGTCGGCCAGTACATCGTGCCAAACGTGATTCAACCACTGCAAAAGGTCATCGGCGCGAAGCAGTGATTACTTCGTGGGTGTAAGCAGCGCCTTCATCGCTTCGCCCAACGCATCCCCGACGAGGAAGTACGTTTCGGCATTGCCGAACTCGTGGTGTCCGTGCCCAGGATGGGGAGATTCTTTGGCGGGGCGGACGAAGTTGCGCGTCTCGACGAACTGTACCGTACCCTTAAACTCGGGTCGTTTCGCGGTTGCGGCCTGCGCGTTTCGGAGCGTCGCCCACGCGCCGGGTGCATCCACCCACGGGCCGGTCAGTTCGCCGATCACGACCGGTAGGTTCGGAACTTTCAAATCCTTGCGGACGTCGTGGATTAAGTTCGTCAGGTTCTGCTCGTACTCCGGCACCGCATTCTTAGGATCAACGCCATCGTTCCAGCCGTGATACCAAACGAAACCGGCCAATTCGTACCCTCGGTCGCCGTACGTCGGAAAGTCTTTCTGGAGGTCGGCGAGCGCCGTGCGAACATCCGCCAGCATCTTCGTGTAATACGGGCCGACCTGCCCACCCGAACTCGGCGGGCGGAAATCTTTGTAAAGGCTCTTACCACCCCACGCGGTTTTGACGAGCAAAACTTGGTTGTCCAGATGGTTCCCGAGCACGTGTCCGAACTGCAATTCTGGTCCGAAGTGGTGTTTGTCGCCATAGACGCTGAAGCCCATGGTCAACGGCCCAGCAAGGAGCGGAGCCTTTTCCCGTTGGTATCGCACCCACACATCATCCCGGACCGCCCATTCGCCCTTCGCAGTCCGAAGGTGCTCGACCCGTTTGGCCTTGGTCGGATCCTTGAGCAGAGCGTTTAACGTGCCGATGCCGTTATTGTAATCTTTACCGTCGAGGTCCGACACGGCTTGCCCTTCCATGTTCGACTGGCCAGCCAGGATAAACACCTTCACGGGCTTCGGGGCATCCGCCGCAACGGCCGTCCCCACAGACAGAAGCAACAGAATGAACGCAGTGCGAATGATGGCAAGCCCTCCAAATCGAACGATGGTTGTGGATACTCGAAGTATAGCTGGCCTGGTGAAAATGAGCGGCAAGAAAAGTGAACGACTCGACCAACAATCGCTCGGCCTTGACTGCGTGGGCCGATTTCGTTTACACGCATGGCGATGAATGCCAATCGGGTGAAGCCGAATGCGAATGTGCGTCCGAAATTGTTTCGGCGCGTCGATCTCCTGCGTCGTGCGGTGGCAACCCCGTTGCGGACGTTCCCCGTGGCGTGGGCGGTCATCGCCGCAAGCGTCTTGCTCAACTTCATTTACCTCGTTTGGTTCTGCCCGCTCGATCTTTCCCCGGACGAAGCCCATTACTGGGATTGGTCGCGACGCCTCGACTGGAGCTACTACAGCAAAGGCCCGCTGATCGCCTGGATCATTCGTGCCAGTTGCGAATTGTGTGGCAGTTACGATCCGACAATCGCGGTGCGACTGCCCGCGATTGGCTTTCATGGCCTGCTTTTGTTGGCACTTTACCGACTCGCCCAACGCACGCTGCAATCGGAACGTCTCGCGCTGAGCGTGTTGGTACTTTCACTGACGTTACCGCCGTTGTCGGTCGGCGCGGTGCTGATGACGATCGATTCGCCGTACCTTTGTGCCTGGGCGTGGGCAGCGGTGTGCGTGCATCGCGCGATCTTCGATGGCAGCTGCGCGGCATGGCGCTGGGCGGGGATGATCCTCGCGGTCGGCATTTTGGCGAAGTACACGATGGTGATCTTCCCCGTTTGCATAGGGCTGTATTTGATCGCGGATCGGCGCAAACGCCGGTTCGCCAGTGGGTTCGCTTCGATGTGCGGCATCGGCTTACTCGGCTTCGTGCCGATCGTCATCTGGAACCTGCTCAACGATGGCATCGGCGTACGACACGTGTTCACGCAAGCGGGGCTGGCGACGGGGCCGAAGATCGGCTTCAAGCCGTTCGGGCCGCTCGATTACCTTGCGGGGCAGTTCGGCTTTCTCATCGGTTACTGGTTCTGTGCCTCGGCAGCGGCAGCATGGATGTTTCGCCCGTGGCGTTCGCGGAACCCGCAGTTCGAGTACCTCTGGTGGCTCTCGGTTCCCGTCGTGTTGGTGCTGATCCCCGCGAGTTTCCGCGTGACGGTGCAACCGAACTGGCCGGCAGCGGCGCACCTCTGCGGCTTCCTACTGGCGGTAGCGTGGGTATCGCAACAACTGGAATCGGATAATTTAAGGTATCGCCGGTTCGTGCAGGTTTGCCTGACGTTTGCAGTGATTCTCGGCATCGCGATCTCGCTGTTCGTGCATTTTCCAACGATGGCAGTCACAGTTTTCGCGCAAATTGCAGGTGAACCGAGCGAATTCCGAGCGGCCCCGGTGCGGAACCTCGACCCGACGGCGCGACTGCGTGGCTGGCGGTACCTCGCATCGCAAGTCGACATCATCCGCGAGCGAGTGGCGGCGGAAGATGGGGAAAGTCCGCAAATTGCGGCGATGATCTGGACCGTACCCGGCGAACTCGCCCATTATTGCAAGGGAAACCCTCAAGTTTTCTCGTTCGGCTCCGCACTCGACGACCGCCGCAGCCAGTACGATATTTGGCGACCCAACCCCGTAGCCGATGCGCAAGTTTATCGCGGGCGCACATTCCTGTACGTCGGCGAGAAGATGCCGGAGATGGATGCCATCTTCGAGACGATCGAATCGCCAAACCGCGTGGTCTATCGGGAAAACGGAGTGATCGTCGGCGAGTGGACAGTCTGGGTCGGTCGCGGATTTCGCGGGTTCCCCGCAACGACCGCGAAACCGAAGTACTGAACCTCGCCTTCCGGATCGGCTCCAGTTGCTCAAACGACCCAGACGCGGCCAAGGATGGAAAGTTTCGGAGGCGGAACTTCACACGAAGAGGTGTTTTGTGGAGACGTGGAAAGTGACTTGCGATACGTGCGAGCACATGTGGACGCTGGCCGGGAACTGGTCCGAATACATGCGATCCGAAATGGAATCGCGCCCCTGCCCCTGCTGTGCCTCCTACACATTATCCAGCCCGGAACCCAAAGTCTATTCGGGCCGCGCCCGACGTCTGTTTCACTCGCCCGTCTGCGTCCCCGTCAGCAACCGCGCGGCGTAAACGGGCGACAATCACTTCTCGTTTAGGGCTTGCTTGAAAGTGTAACTGAACGCGCCGAGCAGTTCGCCTTCACGGCAGCCATGGCATGACGTGCAAGCTTTGGCTGCCCGAATGCCACCCACTGCCCTTTGATATTTGCTCGTTGTGTCGCGGCCAACATACATTCGATCTCCGGCAGCGATCGCTTCGATCGCGACCATCTCGAACGGATCGAGCGTTCGCGTCGGTACTAATTTTGCTTCGTCCATACGAGGCAAATTCTCGGTTAAGTAAACAGTCAGTTCATCGTTTACAATTAAGCCAATCAAGTACAACGACGACAAGTTCCAGCGATCTTCGGCATACCTACGCGGATCGTATAATGTAGAATTTCCAGTAGTCCAACCCATACGATGCGATTGGAACCCACGATAACGATCCGCTTCATGCTCGAAACCCCAGCCATTTGCGAAGACAAAATTGCGGTACGACCTGTGATGCAAATCATTCAGATTGTTCATTTCGTTCGATGTCGCGTGCAAAACACCTATATCCAAGTCACTTGGATACTCTAGGTTTGGCTGCGAAATCGCATTGTGATCGGGTTGGTAGAAACCCATTTGCTCGCTCAGGCCAAACACTCTCCTGAAGCCGAATCCCGCTTTCGCCTCGAATTGTAGTACTGATTCGTTATGCAAATTCGCAATGCTTATTCTGCTATCGTCCATCGTGTGACCAACCCTCTGATACACAACCAAAGACAGTGACTCGTTCGTCCATTCCTCTACGTGGTCTGGACGTAGCATTCCTTGAATTGCAGGTCGTGCGGGTCGTTTCAGGCGGGAATCGGGAATCAAGACAGGAAGTGCTTCTCGTATCGCAATGAAACTGCGATACTTCCGTATTTCCCGGCTGCTATTTGAGTCGGGTGTTGTATTGCAGGAATCGGATAGTACACAATAAGAAATAACACATAGCATCGCCACGAAAGCAAACCGTTTCACCCAGTATGTCGATACAGTCGAAATGCGACGCATATCGACACCCTCAACTTTATTAAGCGTCTTTCACTTCCAATAACATAGCAGCACCAAACGATGTTATCCAGGCACTTTTTCGGGCTTTGGTACGAGTTTGCGCTCAAGCATGGCACGCTACCCATTCGCAGCTTACGAGCCGCCGGGACAAGCCCTATCGCGTTCGGCACGATATTTGCGCGTTGCGCGAGGGTGAGGCCTCCGTTTAATGTACGGCTTCTCTTACCGGGAGTGCCGACAT
>JAYVXI010000125.1:0-1750 GCA_043785305.1 Limnoglobus sp.
GGGTCGAGTATTGACGGATTGTTGTAACTCCAATCAATACCACATCTTAGGCCGCCGCGCTACTCCACTTTCGCAAAAGCGATGAAATATCCGGGCTAAGCGGTACGTGGCCCGTGATTGAACTCTGGCTGTGGGAAGCCGAGGAACTTTTCGCCGATGGCGACATCGGCCTGATCCCCTGGGCGACACTTGCGCGTTCCGATCAGCCAGCCGAGGTGTTGGTCGCGCGATGCGTCGATCGGATACGCGAAGTGCCCAACGAAACCAAGCGTGACGCACTGTTGGCCATCACTCAAATTATGGCTGGTTTGGCTTTCCCAACCCAGCGATTTCCGAATCTCTTTGGAGGAACCCAACCGATGCTCGAATCACCAATCATCGACGAAGCCATCGAGTTTGTGCGTCTGCGAACGATCCGCGAGAATATTCGCGATGTACTCGAAAGCCGATTTGGTCCGGTTGCACCAGACCGATTGGCCCGCATGAGAATTATTCAAGACGGAGATCGACTGAAAGAACTCATTCGTTTTGTTGGGAAGTGCTCGACTCTGGAAGCGTTCCTTGAAGAGTTGGACGCGAGTTGAAGGTCACGTTGTTGCCCATGGCGAAGGTTTCTTGTCGAAGAACGCTTGCAGGCCGCCGCGACACTCGTCTGTCAGGCGTGGCTCGGCACTGGCGGTGGCTAACTCGGTGACGCTCATCGCGTGTTGCGAACAGCGTCGCAAGAGTTCTTTCGTCGTCGCGATGGCCTTCGGGCCGCCAGCGGCACAGGCTTGCGACCAATTCATTGCCACGTTCATCAACTCCTCGGCCGACGCGACGGAGTTCACCAACCCGAGCCGGAGTGCACCGACGGCATCGACCAGTTCGCCCGTGAGTAACAGCCATCGTGCGGCGCGTTCGCCGACGTGCCGTAGTAGGTGCGGCAACACCATCGCGGCGACCAACCCACGCCGCACTTCGGGATAGCCGATCTTCGCATCGGGCACCGCCACGGCCAAGTCGCACACGGTCATCAGCCCCGCCCCGCCCGCCACGGCGGACCCGTTGATCGCTGCAATCGTCGGCTTCGGCAACGTGTAAATGCGTTCGTAAAGTGCGGATAACTGGTGCGCATCCTCCCAGACGATTCCATTTCCCGACGTACCCGACAAAGTGCCGCGCAACTCGTCGAGGTCCATTCCCGCACAGAACGCCGGCCCAGAACCGGTGAGTATCACGCAGCGGACCGCATCGTCGTTCGCGGCACGCTCGAACGATGTGTGAAGTGCTGCCACCATCGCTCGCGATAACGCATTCCGCTTCTCGGGCCGGTTCAGCGCGATCACCGCCACCGCACCCCGAAGTTCATAAGTCGCGATATTCGACATGTTACACTCGATTTCGCAGCGTACACGAGCGGACTTCATCGTTCATTCTATCCACTCAGCGCAAGAGCGCAAGCGAGGGGCCGACCGAGCCCTCGCTGGCGCGTTTTGAAGTTGCGCTGTTTTGTCGCCGGTCTTGAAATGCAGGCGTTTCACGCACAACCATGCGCCAGGCGAGCGGCACGGCGTAAGCGCAATGCCGGTGAATTAGAGGATAACTGTTGCTTCGGCATAGGTTTGCGTCGGTTGTTCGGGCTTTTTATGGCGGGGTTGCTTCTTGTCCCACTTTTTCATCTTCCGCTTGACCACGCATGGATATTGACGGTTGCGACGAGGGGGCAATTTCTGCTGGCGGATCTCGGCGATCAGCCGCTCGTACCACT
>JAYVXI010000126.1:0-17884 GCA_043785305.1 Limnoglobus sp.
ATTCCCGAGTGAAAATCCGTCGCGTCGTCGCCATGTGTAAACCCTCCTGCTGGAGAATACACCCCTAACTCCGCGCCCGCCAACCGTGGGGAGGTCCAGGTCAATTCTGATCGGCACGCCCCCGCGCTTCGCTACGCCACTCTATGCGTTGCGGCGAAACGAAGATCGCTACAATCACTTCTTGCACATACTCAACGAGGTTTGCTGTGAACGCGCTCACGTATTCGTTCGATGTCGTTGTCATTGGCGCGGGCCATGCGGGGACCGAGGCGGCCATGGCGGCGGCGCGGCTCGGTTTGAAAACGTGCTTACTCACGATGAATGCCGATGCCGTGGGGCAGATGAGTTGCAACCCCGCCATCGGTGGCGTGGCGAAGGGGCAGATCGTGCGCGAGATCGATGCGCTCGGTGGCGTCATGGGCAAATGCACCGATGCCAGCGGCATCATGTTCAAAATGCTGAATGCGTCGAAAGGGCCTGCGATGCACTCGCCGCGGGCGCAATGCGATAAGAAGCTGTACCAGTTTACGATGAAACGTTGGGTGGAAGATCAACCGAACCTCACGCTGCGTCAGGAACTCATCGAAGGCTTGCTGATCGAAAACCAGTGTGCGGTCGGCGTACTGGCGCGCGGCGACACGCGCTACTTGGCGAAGGCGGTCATCCTGACGACGGGTACGTTCCTCAAGGCGCTCATGCATACGGGGGAAGCGAAGACGCGCGGCGGGCGGGCGGGCGATAACTCCGCCGAGGCGATGAGCGATAGTCTTACGGGTGCTGGTTTTGAACTCGCGCGGTTCAAGACGGGGACGCCGTGCCGACTCAATGGCCGCACGATCGATTTCTCGAAGCTCGAAGTCTCCGCCGGCGACCCGACCCCGCGGCCGTTCAGTTATTCGACGGAGCGAATCGAAGTCCCGCAAGTCGTTTGCCACCTCACGCACACGAACGAGAAAGTTCACGCCCTCATCCGCGCGAACCTCGACCGCGCTCCGATGTATTCGGGGCAGATCCACGGGCGTGGTCCGCGCTACTGCCCGTCGATCGAAGACAAAGTCGTGCGGTTCGCTGAGAAGGATAGCCATCAGATCTTTCTGGAACCGGAAGGGTTGCACACGCGCGAATACTATTGCAACGGCATCAGCACGAGTTTGCCGAAAGACGTGCAAGCCGAAATGCTCAAGCTCATACCCGGTTTGGAGAATGCCGAGGTGATGCGCTGGGGTTATGCGGTCGAGTACGATTACGCCCCGCCAACGCAGCTTCACCCGACGCTGGAGACGAAGCCGATTGCGGGGTTGTACTTCGCGGGGCAGATCAACGGCACCACGGGTTACGAGGAAGCCGGGGCGCAAGGGCTGATGGCCGGGTTGAACGCGGCACTCAAGATTAAGGGCGAGCCACCGCTGGTTCTCGACCGCAGCCAGGCGTACATCGGCGTGCTGATCGACGACCTCGTCACGAAGGGCGTCGACGAGCCGTACCGCATGTTCACATCGCGGGCGGAATATCGCCTCGTGTTACGCCACGACAACGCGGATCGTCGGCTCACGCCGATTGGTCATCAGATCGGCAGCGTCGACGATGCCGCGTGGGAACGGCTGCAAGCGAAGGAACGCGGGATTGGCGAACTGCAGAACGCACTGAAGGCGAACAAGTCTGAGGGGGATAATCTTGCAACGTGGCTTCGGAGAACCGAGGTACTTTGGGCGGATATCTGCGTGCGTTGCCCCGCAATGGCCGAGTGGAACGACCGGCCCGATGTCGTCGAGCAGGTCGTGCTCGAAGCGAAGTATTCGGGGTACATCGACCGGCAAACGTCGGAGGTGGCACGGTTTAAGAAGCTGGAAAACAAGCGAATCCCGGATAACTTCGACTTTGCAGGGATTTCGCAACTTCGGAATGAAGCCAAAGAGAAACTCAACCGGATCCGCCCCATGAACATCGGCCAAGCAAGCCGGGTGAGTGGCATCACCCCGGCAGACTTGGCAGTGCTGTTGTTTTATTTGGATTGACCCGTTATACGCTGACTCGTCCGACGGGGCAGGAGCCGGGTTACCGGGGTTCTGCTGAACCTGCTAAACGAGGGCCGCAAGATTTCGGGCTTCCCAAACTGTGAGAAACTTGGCAATATGGGTCAAGTTCGGTAAATGGGCGAGACGAAAGCTTATCGGTACCGAAGTGTGGCGTGTCTGGGCAAGGAGGGTAGTGCAGTCAAGGATTGACGGTGGCCGAGCATAAGTAGCCTCGGCAAGCCTTTCTGATTTTGCGCATCAAGACCTTGTTGGCAAACGAGTTCAGTCGAATCGACGGGGTCGTATCGCGTTGACAGGCAAGGATTGCCGGTTATACTTCGAGCGTGGTTTGGACGATGGGCTTCTCCAGCTTGTCTGCTTTATCCGAACCGCGGGCACAGTTCCCTCTGACTGAAATCCCCCTTCTTGCGTGAAGTGCGGCAATTCCGTGATTGCTGCGTTTTGCCAGAGACATGGTTGTATCGGACAAGGATGTTTCCGATCCTGCATCGCGTTCACGTTGAGCGTGGAGAGGGATCTGCTTCATGAAAGCCGGCCGGAGCCGGCATGGGTGGATCGGCACATGAAGACAGTGTTTACGACGGGCGAGGCGGCCAAGATCTGCAAGGTCAGCCAACAAACCATCATCCGTTGCTTCGACAACGGACAACTCAAAGGCTTCCGCGTACCGGGATCGAAATTCCGGCGGATCCCCCGCGAGGCGCTCTACAAGTTCATGCGCGACAACCAGATCCCGACTGATGCTCTCGAAAGCGGCAAGCGGAAGATCCTGGTGGTCGACGACGAACCGGATATCGTCGAGATGATTAGCAAGGCCCTCGACGACGATGGCCGCTTCGACGTCCGCGTCGCCGCCAACGGCTTCAACGCCGGCATGATGGTCAAGGACTATCGCCCGGACCTGATCGTACTCGACGTCAACTTGCCGGACATCAACGGCAAGGAAGTCTGTATGCGGGTGCGTGCGGACAAGAACCTCGAAGAAGTGCGTATCATCTGCATCAGCGGCGAAGTCGAAGACAGCAAGATTCAGGAACTGAAACTCGCGGGTGCCGACGACTTCGTCCACAAGCCATTCGACGTCGATGCGCTCATCGAGCGGATGTGTGCGCAACTGGAAATGGAACCGGCATCGGCCGTCTGAAACGTTACGGATGGCGATGCGATCTCTTTCGCATCGTCGCGGGGTCGAACCCAGGCAAGGAGTGCGTACGGTGGGCGAAGCGTCGGCGTCTCGACTTGCGACTGAATTGCCGTGGCTAAGCCCGGCGATGTCGTCGCTGGTCGCGCTGGCCGACGAGCGCCCGGATACGCACGCCTTGTTCGCCGATCCGGGGCTGATGCTTCTCGCACTTCGCTACGTTCGTCCCGGCCTCACGCCGCAATCGGTGAATCGCGATTGCCTGCTTCAGCCGATACTCCCCGAAGCCGCTGCGTTTTTCCTCGACAAACCACCGCAAGCGACTTCGCAAACTCTCCTCGAATACGCAACGAGCATCGGCCGATTGGCCGCAACGATCGCCACAGATACGCGGCGTTGCCCGCCACTGGCGGCTTTCGTCGCCGGTTCGCTCGCCCCGCTCGGGTGGCTCGCGGTTGCGGCCACGTCCCCGCAAGCGATCGCTGCTTGCCAGAATCACGCCGAATTTTCGCACGATCCCTTTCGCACGCAAACGGAAGTCTGGGGTCTGTCGCACGATCAGATCGTGCGTCGGCTTGCGATGCGTTGGCGGTTGCCGACGTGGGTGGCCGGGGTGATCGGCAATTTGCATCACGAAGCCGATGTCGCCGAATCGCTCGGTGCCGAACCGGGGCTGTTCGCGGTGGTGCGCGAAGCGGTGCAAGCCGCCGATTGTTACGGGCTACTCGGGCAATCGATGCCGACGCAAACGCGAACTATCGACACGCACATTCCGGAACCGGTGAACCCGCTGTTGCCGAAATTGTTACGTGCGGTGGCACGGGCACGCCGCGCGAATGGCATCACCGCGATGGCGGCGCTCGAAGCTGAAAATGACCGGTTGCACAAACTCGCGTTCGATTCGCGTGCGGACTTTGCGTGTGCGGTGCGCGATGCGAAACTCGCGGGGCTGGCCGAACTCGCGGCGGGGGCGGGGCACGAAATCAACAACCCGCTCGCAGTGATCTCCGGGAACGCGCAACTTCTCGCGAGCCGGGAAGACGATCCTTCACGGAAGAAATCGCTCGACGCGATCATTCGGCAAACGAAGCGCGTCGCCGGGATTCTGCAAGAATTGAACCAGTTCGCTCGGCCGCCGTTGCCGAACCGCCAACCGACGACGCTGGCCGCGATCGTCGCCAAGACCGTCGAAGATTTTCAGAACACGGCCACGCTGAAAGGCGTGATGCTCGCGGTGGCCGCGCCGCTCGATGTCCGCGTCAACGTCGATTTCACGCAGATTCGCAAGGCGATTGGCTACCTCGTGCAAAATGCCATCGAAGCCTCGCCGAGTGGTGGCCATGTGACGGTTAGTGTGGCGCAAACGAACCAGACGGTGGCCATCGCGATCGAAGACGATGGCCCCGGCCCGACCGATTTGGCGATCCCGCACTTGTTCGACCCCTTCTACTCGGGGCGGTCGGCGGGACGCGGTCGTGGATTCGGACTTCCCACGGCGTGGCGTTATGCGACAATCCACGGTGGCGACGTCCGCTACGAACGAACCGCAACCGGGCCGACGCGATTCGTTCTCACGTTGCCGGTCTGTTGTGGAATACACGAAGCGACCGCCGACCGCAAAACCGCGTAGCCCGTAGAATTGAAGAAACGTCGCGCGAGACTGTTCTCGCGTGACGTTTCTGAACGTGCTTACTTCACAAGATTTTCAATCTTTGGAAGGAGATCTTTCGAGCTCAATTTCAAGCCTCGTCCGAAGTCATCCTCAACGGCCCCGACATCGAAACCCTCTCCGCCGCCACCCAAGCCACCATCGCCGTCCCCCAACGCATCATCGCCGGAAACTACAACGGCCGCCTCGGCAAAAGCTTCATCTATCTGCACCCGGAGAAAATGGCGGCGAAGTGATGGCGTGATTAATTCCACTGCAATTTGTATACAACTTGATAATCAGCCTCTGCTTGATCGTACTCGCCGATCGCTTTTTTGATTTCAATCAGGTGCTGATTTAGTTTTTGCTGGCAGAGTGGATCCAGCGATTCGAGTTCTTTAAGGTGCTGCTCGATTTCCACAAAATACTGTTGTTGCCGAGTCCGGTACCGTATCGAAACAACTTGCACCTCACTGGCTGATGTGACCTTGGATGGATCGAAAGTGGAAAGGACTTTGTATTTCCATTCCATTAAGCTTCGAGTAAGCCCTTCGCCGAATCCACTAATTTCACTAATTTTGCTTTCATCAATATCCTCCGCCGTAAAAATGCTATTTTTAGCAAGGGTTTGCTTGCGAGTCTGACCGATCATGTCGATTGTTGCATCTGAAATCAAGTTGAGACGGAGGTGCCGAATCCTCGCCGCCGATACTGAGTGCGCGACAATTTGCTTACACTCCGATTGATACATCAAAGATAATTCGCGAATATCTGGGACAATCCGATTGATGTCATAACCGAGTTTTTTATAACGTCCACGATATTCGTCGACACTCACCGTCCACAGGTTTTCTGATTTTTCCAGCTTCATTTTGGCATTTGAGATAATGTTTTTTCTTTCGAGAGCTTCGGCGTCGAGTTGTTTTGCAGTACTATCTCTGGCTTCTTGTTGTATGAGCTGTATCGCTTTCTTGGCTTTTGATTTTAGATGTCTCTCCGAATTTTCGAATTGTAATTGCAACTGTTGTAGTTCTAGTTCCAGCTGCTGATCGGCCTTCCAACGCGATTGAGAGATTTGTTGAATTTCGCGTTCTGCTCGCTTCCGCTCTTTTAAAAGTAACAGTCCGCCTTGTTGTTTTAGTTTTTCTTTATCCGATTCAGCTCGTTGCCTTGCCGCAACTGCACGTTTGTGGATTTGAGAAATATGTTGGTCGGCTTTCTGTCGAACCAAGTCCCTGGCTCTCTCGATTCTTCGATTCGCTTGATCTATTCGCTTTGCAGCTCGTCTCGTATGTCTCGCTGCTCGATCAGCTTGGATTTCAAGCATTTTGAATTTAATTTTCGCACTCGCATACGGCGAGAATACTGAAAATAGTGTGGTCATGGCCGCAGTAACAAACAAGACGGCAAATCCAAAAAAATAGAATTCATCTGAATACAAACCCGACGCACATAAGGCAACACCACAGAAACCACTTACGCCGAGTAGCCGCGCAAATACTCGATGACGACCATGATAAGCCAAACAGATATTCGATGCCTCTTTTAGAAGCGTACCAAGTTGATTCTCGTGCGTATTGCATACAATTTCCGCCTCTACCTCAACTTGCTTAGATTCGAGTTCTTGATCGACAGTCTTTTTTAGTTTTTGGATTGTCTCGTCTTTTTCTGTTTGTTCCGCTTCAATCGCTTGAATCTCTGAACGTTCAAAATCGAGATGGCGAATCCTGTTTTTCTCCCGATACTCTGTATGGATTGCTTCGAGTTTCAATTTGTGTTCGTTTTCGGCTACTTTTTCCAGATCAGTTGATATCTGCTCCTGAGTCCTGTGATGCAAACGCAGAATATTCTGGCTGTTTTGATCCACAGTTTTTAATTCGACAAGCCATTTCTCCAGCCTCGCTTTTTGCTCCCCTTCACGTCGTTCCTGATTCGCTTTTATTTGGAGGATTCCAGTATGTGCAAATGGCTTTCCTACGCATGCGATCGTTGAGCGATATGTCTTTCGCTCATATTCAAAATTCACTACCTTTGCCGCATTCAGACGTCGCATTACGTCCTGAAGTTTTGTCTCATCAACAGCAAATGGGGCAGTAACTCCCGATGCTCCATAATAGTATTCTGGCCCACCTTTGTTGGCTAAACGACACCACACGCAACCGTTTGCACCCTTCCAATACTTGTGCCCCGCGTCGGCCTTGCACTCGATCGTGGCCTGTTCCAGTTGCTTCAGCGCAGGTAGCCAGTCGGCGGCTTTTGGCCGTGCATTACTTTCACTACCCCGTTCAAATGAACGACGAAACAGCATACCGATTTCTGGCGAGATATCCGCAAACGTAGGCGTATGTGGCGGCGTCCCCATTTGCCATGTGTGCGCGAGCGGTCCTTGAGAAAATCGGTATTCGGCAATCAATTGCTCGAATGACGGATCTCCTTTACCATTAAAAATCCCGGCGTACGGATGTCGGCCTACGAACAACATCTGGAAAATGAGAACCGCCAAGCCGAAACGGTCGTGATTTTCCGTACGCGTGATCCCGCGAAGGCTCTTACCTTGCAGTTCCGGCGGAACGTAATGCGGGGTGCCTACTTCGCAAAGGTAATGCTTGCCATTCCTTTGAATTTGAAACGAGTCACAATCGATGAGCTTCACCAATGCTTGCTTGGAAACGAACGCAAAACTTTGGTTGACATCTCCAACGAGGCACCCGGCTTTATGGACTTCGTCGAACGCAGCCGCCAAGTTGTATGCCGCTCGAACCTGGAATGCCCACGTCGACTGAGGGAACGATTTCATCCGCATGATCGGGTTATAGAGACGTTGTATCTCCTCAAATTCGATCAGCCGTGGCATTACGAATCCCGCCACTTCCCGCCCGTTCTCGTATCTCAACAAGTCCGTCGGCCATGCGGCGATGCCGAGCAAATGGGGAGTGCCCATCCCCATCATCACCGTCAATTTTTCAACTTTCTGCGCGTCTGGTGGCTTGTGATAAACCTTCGCAACAGTATTCGGTGCGTTTGCGATAAAATAGACTGCCCCTTCGCCGCCCGCTGCGAGTTGGCGGTCGATGGGTACTGTGCGCCCATTGCTATCGATCAATCGTGGCAGATTCATTTTTGTCGTATCGCAAAAACCAGAGTTTTATCGTCGTCGGTTCGGTCGTTCACGCGATGAGAATCGAGGAATTCACGAAACGGCTCGACCAGCGTTGTTGGATCTGTTTCGGATCGCAAACGTTCAAAAAACGGCTGAAAAAATGCACCGTGCGGCTGGCGGGTGGTGAAGTCGAGTGCCAGTCGTTGCAAGCCATCTGTGAGAACGGCGAGTTCACAAATGCTTTCAGACAGCGTTGCAAACTGGATGGACACGCGGAATCGATCTTCCGTGAGGAAGTCCGTTGCATTGGCGTATTCCGAGGGTTCCGGCCAGAAGACCGTACGCAAATCCTCATTGCCCCGAACGACTATTGCTCCGTCTCCGAGTTGCGCGAAAGTGGCCATCGATGGGCCGATCACGCAGAGCAATACAGTACAAGCCAGTTCGCGCGGGATGGTATTCAACCGCTCCGCTTCTGCAATGACTGCGTCCCGTACTGTTGCAAAAAGTTCAACAATCTCATCGCGATTCGCCAACTTTTCCGGCACAATATCCGGAACACGGCGGATGAACTCGTCGCAGGCGAGTTTCGCACCGATCTCCGAATGCGCGGCGCTACCTGCGCCATCCGCCACCGCGATCACCAGCCATTCGGCCGATTCGCCAAACAGCTGGTATTGGAACGCATCCTGACAAGGCGTGTTTCGAGTGTAATGCGACGTTCCCGTGCAGCAATCTCCAAGAATCGCCCACTTTGAGACTGGCGTCACAGACTTGCCCAACCTGTTGGTGCCGTGAGCTTGACTTGATCTTCTTGTCCCGGCGTTGAATGCGAAACGCTTCGCTGCGATTGCGACAACCAGACGAACATTTCTCGGAAGCTATAACCTTTCAGATGAAGTGGTTCTCGAACCGAAATTTGTTTGAGAATTTCGAAGTTCGCCCCTTCAACACCCACGGCGAAGAATGCGAATTTCTTATTCTTCTCGCCTTCTCGCCTTCCCGAACTTTCTCCGCCGCAACCTTCCAGGCATCTGTCGGCTCACCATCCGTGATGAAGAAAATCCACGGCCGGTAGTAATGCAGGCCATTTTGTTTGTAAAGTGTCTTGCGTTCCTCAATGGCATCGATCGCTTGGAGAATCGCGGCCCCCATTTTCGTCTCACCGTTTGTGGTGAGTGTCGGTGCAGTAAATTGACTTGCAGATGTGAACGGAACAACCGTTTCCACCGAACCTCCGAAAGTGACAACCGAGACTTCGACTCGTTGCATGGCGAGTGAATCGGTCAGCAGGTCGGCTTGATACGCCTTTAGACCTTCGTTCACTTTGTCGATTCGAGTCGTACCGCCGGAGACTGCACGGTACGTTTGACCGTCTTGTTGAACGGTGTAGCCCAAATCTTTTCCGGCTTCACCGATGACTTCGGACATCGAGCCAGAAACATCGATCAATAGCACGCACGGGCATCGGGGTTCTGGGTTTGTAGCAAGCTCAACGCTGGCAAATGGCGACTGTTCAGCCACGGTGTCTCCTTTTTAAACGATAGTTCTAATATCGATGATAGCCAAACGTCGCTTGAAAGGAAACGATATCCCATCACCATGCGGAGCCGATGCTTCTACCGGCGAGGTCGTAGCCGTCGGCGGCGGTGACTTTCACTTTGATGAAGTCGCCCGAACGAAGATTTTTGCCTTTTACTCGGACTTCGCAGTCGATGTCGGGGCTGTCGGCGTAGGTGCGGCCGCGGAAGTGGTTCGCGAACTCGGGGTCGGGGCCGTCGATCACCACGGCGAGTTCCTTGCCGATTTGCTTGTCGGCGTAGGCGAACGCGATCTGCTGTTGCACTTCCATCACGCCGGCGACGCGGGCCTGTTTCACTTCTTCGGGCATGTGGCCATCGAGTTTCTCGGCGGGCGTGCCGGGTTCCAGCGAATAGGGGAACACGCCGACGCGCTCGAACTTTTGTTCCGCAACGAACGATTTCAATTCCTCGTAGTCGGCTTCGGTTTCGCCGGGGAAGCCGACGATGAACGTCGTTCGCATCGCAAGGTTCGGCATCGCCTTCCGCAACCGGCCGATGAGGTTTTCCGTGGCGGAACGATCGACGCGACGGATCATCCGCTTCAACACGCGATCGTTAATATGCTGTAACGGCATATCGAGGTACGGCACGATCTTTTTCGCAGTCGCCATCGTCTCGATGAGGTCGTCCGAGAAGTGTTCGGGGTAAGCGTACAGCACGCGAATCCACTCGATGCCTTCGACCGCATCGAGCTGCTTCAGCAGTTCGGCGAAGCGAACGCGGCCGTAGAGGTCCATGCCGTAATAGGTGCTGTCTTGCGCGACGATGATGAGTTCGCGGACGCCATCGGAGACGAGTTCGCGGGCTTCGCGGATGACTTCTTCCATCGGCTTGGTGATGTGCTTGCCGCGCATCTTCGGGATGGCGCAATAGGTACATAACCGATCGCAACCTTCGCTGATTTTCATGTAGCCGAAGTGCCGCGGCGTGATGCGTAACCGTGCGGTGTCTTCGAGCGCCCGCACGGGTGCGGGGCGGAACAGTGAGCGTTGTTCGTCGCGATGTTGCACCGCACGATCGACGACGGCGGCGATCTCTTCGCGGCCGAACACGCCGACGATTTGATCGACTTCGGGCACGGTTTCGAGGAGTAAATCCTTGTGCCGTTCGGCGAGGCACCCGGCCACGACGACGGAACCGACGCGGCCACTCTTCTTGAGCGCGAGCATCTCGCGGATGACGGCGAGCGATTCTTGCCGGGCGGGTTCGATGAAGCCGCAGGTGTTCACAACAACCACATCCGCGCCATCGGGGTCGGGTTGCAGCGCGTAGCCATCTTGCGAAAGTTTGCCGAGCATCCGTTCGGAATCGACGGTGTTTTTCGGGCAGCCGAGGCTAATGAAAGCAAAGCGTCCCTTGAGTGCGCCGGGGACGACCTCCGCCGCCGGTGGCGTCGTCATCGGGAGGCTTTTCGTTTTCGCCATTCGTACAACCTTGATAGCAGTCACTAAATCTCTCTTCACTCGATTATTCTATGAAGTGGCCACTTGCATGGGACGAGTAAGAGTCCGACGAGGAATCCGCTGATGCCGACCGAACCTGCGATAGCGAACGATTCGTCGAAGGCAATCGAACGGCGATTCCGTACGATCTTTCACTCGCAAGTTCAATTCATCGGGTTAATGTCGCTCGACGGAATACTACTTGAGGCGAATCGAACCGCGCTTGCGGCGGCGGGGGTAACCGAGGACAGCGTGATCGGCTTGCCATTTTGGCAGACGGCGTGGTGGACGCACGATGCCGTGCAACAAGATCGGCTCCGGGACGGGATTGCGCGTGCGTCGCGCGGGGAACCGGTGCGGTTCGAGGCATCGCACCCGACGGCGGATGGGCGAATGATATGGGTCGATTTCTCGATCAGCCCGTTTTTCGGCGACGATGGCCGCGTCGAATACTTGATCCCCGAAGGTCACGACATTACGGCTCGAAAACGAGCGGAAAATGCGTTGCGAGTACAGGAAGAACGCTTCCGGGCCGCGATGGAAGGCAGCTTACACGCGGTCTATTTCCTCGCCGCCGAACGCAACGCCGCCAGGCAGATCACAGACTTCGTGTTCACCGATCTCAACCGCAAAGGGCACGAGATGATCTCGCGGCGACGCGAAGAGGTCGTCGGGCAACGCTTGTGCGAACTGCTCCCCGTCAATCGAACCGATGGCATTTTCGACAAGTACGTGCGGGTCGTCGAGACGGGCGAACCGCTGGAGGAAGAATTTGCGATGAAGCCACGCGATGGCATTGTCGCGAACTGGCTCCACCATCAGATCGTTCGCGTCGGCGATGGCGTGACCATTACTTCGCAAGATGTGACCGCCCGGAAACAGGCCAAAGCGGCAATGTTAGTGAGCGAGGAACGGTTCCGCAATGCGTTCGAGCACGCACCGATCGGCATGGCGATGGTTGCCCTCGATGGCCGCTGGCTGCGCGTAAATCCATCGGTGTGCGAGATCGTCGGGTACACGGAAAGCGAGCTATTAGCCACGGATTTCCAGACGATCACGCACCCGGACGACTTGAACGCGGATTTACACTTACTCCAAAGCGTACTCGCGGGGGCGATCCCGTCGTACCACATGGAGAAACGATACTTCCACAAAGATGGGCGGATCGTCCACATCATGCTGTCCGTCTCGCTCGTTCGCGATCCGGCGGGTACGCCGCTCTATTTCATCTCGCAGATTCAGGACATCACGCTTCGGAAACAAGCCGAGGAACGAATGCGGGCATCGCTTCTGGAGAAAGAATTATTACTGAAGGAAATTCACCACCGCGTGAAGAACAATTTGCAAATCGTCTCATCGCTGCTCGATCTTCAGTCCGATCACACGACGGACGCGGGCGCACTGGTAATGTTCCAAGAGAGCCGCAGCCGAGTGAAGTCGATGGCGCTGATCCACGAGCGCCTGTATCGTTCGCTGGATATGGCGAGTGTGAATATCGGCGAGTACGTCCGCCAGTTGGCCGACGATCTTTACCGCACGTACAAGATTTCCAACTTTGAAATTGCACTCGAACTCGACATCGATATCCCCGCAATGACGATCAATATCGCCATCCCCTGCGGATTGCTTTTGAACGAACTGATTTCAAACTGCCTCAAACACGCATTCAAGAACAGTTCCGTTGGCATCATTCGCGTTTCGTTCGTTCCGGATAACGAGTTTCACGTTTTGACGGTCGCAGACAACGGTGCTGGCTTTCCCGCAACCACCGATTTTCGGAATACAACATCCTTCGGGTTACAGTTAGTGAATATGCTCGTCGAACAACTCGATGGTCGCATCGAGCATTTGAATGATGGCGGGACCGCGTTCACTATTCGGTTTCCCAAACCCAAGAGCGGAACCAGCGTATGAACCCGACCCGTATTCTGATCGTCGAAGATGAAAAGATCATCGCCAAAGGCATCGAGAAACGGTTGAAATCGATGGGACATGCCGTGGTCGGGCTGGCCGGGAACGGGCTGGAAGCCATTCATCGCGCGGTCGAACTTCGCCCCGACATGATCTTCATGGACATCTCCCTCGGCTCCGGGATCGACGGGATCGAAGCCGCCGACACCATTCGCAACCAGATCGATGTGCCGATCGTTTTCCTGACGGCGTTCTCCGACGATGCGACGCTCCAACGGGCCAAGTTGACCGAACCGTTCGGGTATGTGTTGAAGCCGTACGAAGACAAAGACCTCCAGACGGCAATCGAAATCGGTGTCTACCGACACAAAATGGACATGCGGTTGCGCGAGAACGAGCGTTGGCTGGCAGCCACGCTTTCGAGTATCGGCGATGGTGTGATCGCCACCGACGAACGCGGGCACGTGCGATATCTGAACGCCGAAGCCGAGAAACTGACCGGTTGGAATACCGCCAATGCCAGCGGCAAAACCATCGAAGAGATTTTCCAGATCATCGGTGAAAAAAGCCGCCAACTCGTCAAAAGTCCGATTCACTCGGCGCTCGAAACGGGCGAATCCGTCCTGTTGGCCCCAAATACGATCCTCATCGACAAGACGGGTGTCGAGCGACCCATCGACGACAGCGCCGCACCGATTCGCAACGCCCACGGTCACATCGAAGGCGTCGTTCTGGTGTTTCGAGACATCAGCGACCGCCGCCGACTCGAAGAGCACCTGCGGCAAGCGCAGAAGATGGAAGCGATCGGACGACTGGCAGGCGGAATCGCACACGATTTCAACAACATCATGACGATCATTACCGGGTTCAGCGAGCTTTTACTCGTCGAGGGCCAACCGGCGGCATTGCGAAACGAGTGGACGAAGCATATCCACGATGCGGGAAATCGCGCGGCAGGACTCACGCAACAAATCATGGCGTTCAGCCGAAAGCAGATGCTCGTCCCGAGCGTGCTCAACCTGAATGGAATTGTCCGGGACATGAGCGAAATGGTGCGAAGACTGATCGGCGAACACGTCGAACTCGTCTGCGACGGCCCTGCCGATCTCGGAATGGTGAAGGCCGATCCAACGCAGTTGGGGCAAGTGATCTTAAACTTGGCCGTCAACGCACGCGACGCCATGCCGAAAGGCGGTCGGCTGACGATTCGCACGGCCAATGTCGCGTTTGAATCGGAGACACCGATTCAGAATCTGTCGGTCAAACCGGGTCGCTACGTCGTGCTGACGATCGCGGATACTGGCTGCGGAATGTCCGAACAAGTGCTCTCCAAGGCATTCGAGCCGTTCTTCACGACGAAGGGAATCGGCGAGGGTACCGGTCTGGGCCTTGCCACGGTATTCGGCGTCGTCAAACAAAGTGGCGGACAGATCGGTGTCTCGAGCAAAATCGGCGAGGGAACGACATTCCGAATCTATTTACCGCGAGTCGACGAACCGTTGACAGTCGAGGCGAGCGAAATCTTTCGTTCCACGATGGCTGGAAACGAAACGATTTTACTCGTCGAAGACGAGGAAATCGTACGAAGGATGATTAAGACGATCTTGCTACGCCACGGATATACGGTTCTCGAAGCATCGAACGGCGTACAAGGACTGGCGATTGCGGCCGCCCACACGCAGGCGATCCACTTGCTGATGACCGATCTCGTAATGCCACAACTTTCTGGACGCGATCTGGCGGACCAACTGACTCTCATCAAGCCGGGACTGCGCGTGTTATTTATGTCCGGCTACACCGAGGATGTGATCGTCCACCAAGGTGTGACTTCGGCAACGACAGACTTCCTGCCGAAGCCGTTCAATCTCATGACGCTCGCAAATAAAGTGCGTCAGGTTCTCGATCGTTCGTGATCGCGTCATTCGGTAGCCATGACTCGTCGAACATTTGTGGGACGAGAAGTTCGACCTGATATAACAGCATCGCTATCGTTCTGCGGTTTTGCAATCGAGGCGTTGTGCCGAACTCGATTTTCTTTGAGTTCCACCTGCCGAACTCGGCGACGTGGTTCTACTTCGCGCTGATGTTGGCGGTGGCGCTGTTCTTTCAATTTTCGCGGCTCATTTGCTTGCGAAACTGGGATCTGCTCGCGCTTTTCCTGTTCGTGCCTGGCTTCTTGCTGATTCAAGAAGCGAACCAAAATGCAGAGGCGACGTCGCCCTCGGCGAACCGCGAACGGTTCCTCGGTTACTGCTGGTTGCTGTCGGCGTCGGCGTACTGGCTCGCACGATGTCTGTACGACTTGTCGCTCGAACGTCGGCCGACGTTTCGCTCGAATATCACGATCCCCGGCCTCGCGTGGTTCAGTATTGCGCTATTCTTCTGTCTCTCTGCCGTGGCGATTCAGCGCCCGACCGATGCGTGGCAATCGGTCGGCAAGCAGTCGGCGGCGATCGCGGCCGTCACCGAAGGCGCGACCGCCGTCGTCTCGCAGGGGCAAGACGCCAGCGACCCTGCCGCGATGGACGAAGCCCGTGCCTGGGTCGAACGGGTGCTGGCAATGCTATGTCACTTGGCCGTCGTGATCGGGCTGTTGTTCATCGGCATCATTCACTTTCGCGATGCGGAAACCGGCGTGGCGATGGCGGGGTTGTACCTGCTGATTCCGTATACCGCGTTCCACATTGCGCAACTGCACCACGTGTTACCGGCGGCACTGACGGTCTGGGCGATCTATTGCTATCGGCATCCGCGCGTGAGCGGGTGGTTGCTCGGTTTGGCGGCGGGCAGCACGTTCTTCCCCGTGTTGCTGTTGCCGGTCTGGTTGCACTTTTACTGGCGGCGTGGGTCATGGCGATTCCTCAGCGGCTTCCTCTCGGCCGGGGCAGTGGCGCTTGCGGTGACGATTGCGGTGCTGTGGTCGGCGGGGTTCTTCCCGAGTGGCATGGCCCGCGTGATGCACCTTTCGGACTGGCAACCGTGGCAGCGTCCGATGACCGAAAGCCTGTGGCAAGGGTTGCACTGGGCGTATCGACTGCCGGTGTTTATCGTATTCGTAGCATTCGTGTCGATGAGCTTCTTCTGGCCCGCCGTGCGAACGATGAACCATGCGACCGCGATGAGTGCGGCAATCCTCATCGGCATCCAGTTTTGGTTCGCGGATCGCGGTGGGCTTTACGTCTTGTGGTACGCGCCACTACTCGTCATCATCGCGTTCCGCCCGACGACGATCGAATTGCAACCGCCGACGCCCGACCTCGGTTATAGTTGGAGTTCGCGGGTGGCCATTGCCGCTTGGAATCGCATGATGCGGAAGCCATCAGTACAACCGCCAAACCTTGCGGCGTAGTAACAAGTGGAGGTGCAAGGATGACAGCGATTCGTTACGTTCTCGCCACACTGATGTTGTTGAGCATCGTGCTAGTGCCCATCTATTACAAAATCGAACGCGACCGCAATTATCGTAACATTCGCGTCGTCGACGATGGCGTGCTGTACCGGAGCGGGCAGATGACGCCGGAGGGGTTCCAGCGTAGCGTACGCGAGTTCGGCATTCGCACCGTGATTAGCCTGCGCGATTCCAAAGACGAAGGCAAAGTCTCAGCGGATCAAGCCGAAGTCGAGTATTGTCGCGAAGCCGGCATCGCGCACTTCCGCTTTGCCCAAGCCCGCTGGCAACTTCCCGATGGCTCGCACCCCGTGGCGGCGAACATGACCGAATTCCTACGCATCCTTAGCGACCCGGAGATGAAGAAGCCGGTGCTGGTGCATTGCTTCGCGGGGATCCATCGCACGGGTGGTTACGTCGCGGTGTACCGCATGGAATACGACGGCTGGAGCGCCGCCGAAGCGATCGAGGAAATGCGCAGCATGGGCACGCCACGCACGACCTTCGAGGACGACGTGATGACGTACTTGACCACGTACGAACCTCGAAAGCGCGGAACGCCGGGTGGTAACAAACCGGCGAACCGGTAGATGTGGCATTTTTTGACGTTTGAAATCGACGTAAGTCTGAATTGCGGAGGCTCTAAAACCGGTTTTTCGGGTGTTTTCCCGGTTTTGGCGGCCCCAAATGTCGCTTTTTTGATTGCAATTCACTGATCCGTTTCCCGTATCTCGAACTCATAAATGGGGTTGCGCCGAGGGTCATTCGACTAGCACTCGGCGAAAGTACCGTCCAAAAATCGACCAAGTGCGACACAAAATCGACCGACCACGACACAAAATCGACCGACCACGACACTTTCACGACACTTGGAGACACTGTTGGGCACGTCGGAAAAGTCGACTTACGTCAAATCGTCGTGAACTTTTTGATTTTGCGGATTCGTGTGGGTAATGCCAAATCGGGAACAGAATGAAGCGGCTCATTCGCGTTTTGTGCTCGCACGCAATTACATATCTGTTACGCTATGACCTCTGAGTATTCGGCGAGTCTCTTTTGGAAATCTGCGCCATGAATAAGCCGTTCGATTCGACACTGAAGGATCTGTTGAACGTGTTTGCGGTCGATTGGGCCGACTGGATCGGGCCGCGAATTGGGCTATCTGCGAAAATCGAAGTCGAACCGCTCGATGTCGATTTGTCGACAGTGCAGTTGTCAGCCGACAAAGTCTTTCGGCTGAAAGCCCCGGCAGAAGGCATCTTGCACATCGAGCCGCAAGCCTCGCGCGATGCCGACTTTCCTGGGCGATTGTTGCAATATAGCGCACTGTTAGACACCCGCTACGACGGTCCCGTTTACACGGTCGCGCTCCTTTTGCGACCGGCTGCCGCACCGGGCGTCACCGGCATCGTTAGTCGAAAACGCAATAATGGCTTCGAGTATTTGCGTTTTGAATACTTCGTTATCAAAGTGTGGGAGTTGCACATCGAACCGCTGATGGCGAGTGGCATCGGTGCTCTCCCACTCGTGCTTCTCACTAATTCTACTGTATCGTTATCGTTTTTGCTCGTTCTTTAATGGTGGCGGCAGGTTACGTCTGCGATAGCGGTAGTAACGTGCCGATTCGATTCGCTG
>JAYVXI010000127.1:0-43426 GCA_043785305.1 Limnoglobus sp.
CGTCGGTGACATCGCTCGGGTACGTTTGGGTTCTCATGTACCATTATACTCACCCAACCGCCCCATATGGGACAGTCACTTAAGCCGCTGCATACTCGAAGACAAGATTATGCCGACGCTTACTTAAAGGTTTCCAATGAGCGTGCCCAGGCTGATGTGACTGTAATTAAAGCAGAAACCAGAGTCGCTGTAGAAATCATTGAGTTTGAAGGCAAACAACTCATTAAGGATATCAAAGCTCGCGCGGCCGCAGCTGGCTGTACACAATCTGAAAGTCGGCAAGCAAACAAAGAAGCGATAGTGATCGGTGCGATCAAAGAGTTAAAAACTCAATCAGACGATGTCTCGAAAACTCCGGTTGACCAGGACTGGGTATCCCAATTCTTCAACTATTCCCAAGATACAACTAACGAAACGATGAGATTGCGGTGGAGCCGTATTCTAGCGGGGGAAGTAGTGAACCCAGGAACTTTCTCCCTGCGAACCCTCCACGCGGTGGGAATGCTTACAGAAAAACACGCTAAATTGTTTATGCGTCTGTGTACTACTATTTGGCATACCCACTTGGGGCCCATGCCAGTTCAGCCGTGTGTTGAAAACAACCTTACTGCTCCAAGAAACCTTCTCTCTTCGGGCGAATTGCAAGTGCTAGATTGGCTTGGGCTGATAAGGCTCCAGGGCGATGGCACATTCGATGTCCCACTCGAAAAAGCCTCAGCGAGATGGACATACTTTGACAAAGTATGTGATATCAAGTCCAATTCGTCGGGAGATATTATGATTGGAGCGGCAAAACTTACAGACATCGGCCAGGAGTTCATGCTCATCGCACAGCCGGAGCCGAATGATGAATATTACAAATGGGTAGTGAATATTTTCCGTACCAAAGGCTGCGAAGTCGTCGAGAATTCAACCGAATAGCATCGTCAATGTAGGAAACGCCATGCCAGAATTAACACTCGAATCGCTTGCCAAGCGAGTCGAAGAACTCGAGCGAAAGCTCGCCGAAGGTGCGACGCCGAAGAAAGACTGGCGGCACACTGTCGGCATGTTCGACGGCAGTGAGTTCATTAATTAAGCAGGTGGACGCAGAAGGAGAAGCGATTCGCGAAGCCGACCGAAAAGCAGCTCGCGAGGGGTGACGAATGATCTTACTCGAAACAGATCATGCTTCCATACTCAAGTATCGAGACGCCGAACGGTGCCTCAGATTGCTCGCACGCATTGCCCGGCCCGATCAAGATGGCGAATGTCAGCATCGCCGAAGGGAAATCGGAAGTGGTCATCGCGTTCGACATTCGAGCCAGTGCCCGTGCGGGCGACTATACGCTGTCAGTCCTCGGTCAGTCGCAGGTGCCGTACCAGAAAGACGCAAAAGCGGCGAAAGCGAACTCGTTGGTGACGATTCCCTCGCCGCCGATTACGATTACGGTTCTGCCCGCGAAGAAACCTTAACCGCACGGTGACCCATGTTCACGGATGAAACCCGACGCCGCGATTTCCCTTCGCTCGAAGGGGTCACGTACCTCAACTCGGCCGCCGAAGGCATACCACCCTTATCGGTGCGCGAGTCGTTACTGGCGTACTTCCGCGACAAACAACACGGCATGGATGGGCGCATCCCGCACGCCGCCGAATGGGACGCGACCAGGGAACTCGTCGCCCATTTCTACGGGCTGACGGCGGCGGAAATCGGCCTCTGTTCGTGTTCGTCCGAAGCGTACAACCTGGCGGCGATGGCGCTGAATCTGCAAGCGGGCGACGAGGTCGTCATCAACGATCTCGATTTCCCCGCAGGCGTATCGCCGTGGTTGCAACCGAGTTGCCCCGCGAGCGTGAAGCTGTGGCGGAACCGCCAGGGTGGCTTGCGCACCGACGATCTGATTCCGCTTCTCGGGCCGAAGACGCGGCTCGTAACCGTTTCGTTGGTGAGCTTTTACAACGGATTCACGATCGATCTGCCCGAAGTGATCGCCGCCATCCGCAAACATTCGCCGGCGCTGATTGCGGTCGATGTGACGCAGGCACTCGGGCGAATCCCGCTAAACCTCACCGATGTGGACTTAGTCGTCAGCAGTACGCACAAGTGGATTCTCGCTTCGCACGGGGGTGGCCTCGTCGGCGTGCCGTCGGCGCGCGCCGCACAGTGGACCGTGCCCGCGGGCGGTTGGTACCACCTCGAAGATGCCTTCGGCGCGAACCGCTTCGAGCGCGCGATCAGCAAGCCGGGGGCGAGTAGTTTCAGCGTGGGGATGCCGAACTACCCAGCGGTGTACGCGATCCGCGCGGGGTTGGAATACATCCGCCGCATCGGCGTCGAAGTGATCGACCGCCACGCCCGCCCGATAGTCATGCACTGTTTGAACGAACTGAAAGCGCTGCCAATCGAGCTACTCACACCCATTGAACCCGAACGAATCGCAGGCATCGTTGCGTTCAAACACCCCGCCGCCGACGCGATCCAGAAGCAACTGCACGCGAAAAACATCCACGTGATGGCGAGCGCCGGTCGCGTCCGCATCGCCATCCACGGCTACAACACCGCCCGCGATGTCGAGCACTTCCTACGCGAATTGCGCACGACGCTGAGCGAGGTGTAACCAATCACTTCGCCTGCGCGGCCACCGGCTTGCCGAACGATTCGGGCATTTTGTTCTTGTCGAATAATAATGGCATGAGCAGCAACATCGTCGGTAACCCGAGTGCCACGGCTAGCCCGAAGGCGTGCCCCGGTGTGAACCGCAACACCGCCCACAATACGAGTGTCCAGACGGCGTAGTGCAGCAGGTTCAGCCCGAGTGCCGCCCAGAGTGCCCCGCGGCTCGGCGCGAACACCGCACTCGGGTTGTTCGACTGGCCGAATTCGATGTACCGCCGTCCGCCGACTTCCTTAAACAGCCGATTCGAGCCGCTCTTGTACTTCCCGTTCGCGTCGAGGTCGGCATCGTACCGCACTGCTTTTTCGCCGTCTTTCACCGCCACCGCCACGACCACATAATCGGCGGTCGTCATGTTGAACGATTTCGTCGTGTCTTTTGTGTCCAGGTAGCGATCACCCTGTTTTTTGAATGCGGCCGTCGTTTCGCGGTACTGGCCTTTGTCGTCTTTGGTGCCGCCGCGTCGGATCGCCTCGAACGAATCGAACGGGTGCGAACTGGTCGGGTTGAACTCGAAGAAGGTGCCGTAGCGATCCTTCGACTCCGCCCGCGTGTTGACGAACACCCAAAACGTGAGAAACCCGCCGACGAGCAACCCCGCGATCAACCCACGAATGGCGAGCTTGTTCGCCGGTTCGTTGTAGACATATGCCTGCAAGAATCGGCTACCGCCCCAGAACAGCGCGAACAGCGCCACGGTCAGGGTCGCAAACGTCACAACGAGCATCGTTCCAGGTGTCACGCAGATCTCCGATGAAGTGTACTGCGTTCATCCTAAGAAAAACCACCACCCAAGAAAGCCCCCGCGAGGGCCGTCGCTGGGCTTTGGGGCCATTCACTCACGATGTGATTGCGAGATCGGGGAACACGGTAATCGCGGTTTTGTCGTATCGCTCGTCGCGCATTTCGGGTGAAATGGTACGCACTGCCTGCCTTCCTTTCACTCGGGTGATCGTTATGCGCTCCCTTCTCGCCGGTTTGCTCTTCGTCGTTGCCGTGCCTGCGTTCGCGCAAACGTCGTTCCCGATGATTACCCACGCCATGCCTGTGGCGGTTCAGCGCGGCACCACGGCAGAAGTCACCGTCGAGGGGCAGATGAACTTCGCCGGCGCGTACAAGGTGCTGATCGATGGCACCGGCGTCGCGGTCGAGGTTCTTCCCATCAAGCTGAAAGACCCGAAAGCGATCGCGAAGTCGGTCGTGCTGAAAATCAAAGTCGAAGCGAACGCGCCGATCGGTGTGCGCGAGTTCCGCATCGCCAGTACGCTCGGGATTTCTTCGCTGGGCCAACTGCTCATCGTCGACGATCCCGTCGTTCTCGAAGCACCCAGTATGGCAGGGAAACTGCAAGCGATACCGGTGCCGTGCGTCGTCTGTGGGCGGATCGAGGCGGCGGAGAACGTCGATTCGTACACCTTCGCGGCCAAGCTCGGGCAGGTGATTTCGTGTGAAGTTTATGCCGCCCGCATTCAGGATAAAATTCACGACTTGCAGAAGCACGCCGACCCGCTGATTTCCGTACTCGACAGCACGGGCCGCGAAGTCACCGCCAGCGACGATGGCTACTACGCCGACCCCGTGCTGAGCTTCACGGTGCCGAAGGATGGCCAATACACCTTGCAGATTCGCGATGCGAAATACGACGGCGACCCGCGCTGGGCGTACGCAATGTGCGTGACGGATCGGCCCTACGTGACGCACGCTTTCCCGCTCGGCATCACCACCGGCGCGACGGTCGATATCGAACCCGTCGTGCTCGGTGCGAAGGCCGTATCGAAGTGGCGATTCACCGCCCCCACGGTAGCAGGGATCCACGGCGTGACGTTTCAACCGACTGCGAATGGCCCGTCGACGAACCTCGTGCCGATCGTGGCGACGCGCCTCAAAACGATGGCCGAAATCGAACCGAACGACACGCCGAAAGACGCGACGCGGATCGTGTTACCGTGCGGCGTCAACGGCCGCATCGGCAGCAAACGCGACCTCGATTTCTTCGCGTTCACGGCCACCAAGGGGAAAGTGATCGCGTTGGAAGTTTTTGCGCGGCGGTTCGGCACGGTGCTTCGCTCGCAGCTCGATTCGACGATCGACGTGATGACGCCCGACGGTAAAATCCTGATTTCCAACGACGACGCGAACGGGAAAGACTCGGCACTTTTGTTTACGCCACCCGCCGATGGCGAGTATCTGTTGCGGATTCGCGACCTGAATAACAAGGGCGGCGCGGGGTACGTGTACTTCCTCGATGCCGACTTTGCGAAGCCCGATTTCACGATCAAAGCCGACCCGTCGAAGGCGATGATCGGCCCCGGCAGCCGCACCGCGTGGTACGTGACCGTCGCGCGAACCAACGGCTTCGTCGGCCCCGTGACCGTCACCGTCGACGGCTTGCCGAAGGGCGTGACGGTCAGCCCGCTGACGATCCCCGCAACGATGACGCAAGGCTTGCTCGTCGTCTCCGCAGCCGCCGACGCGATAGGCGATGCGAGTATCGTTCGCGTCGTTGGCACCGCCGACGCGCTCGTTCGCACTGCCTCGCCCATCGAGGAAATTTACATGCCCGGCGGCGGACGCGGTGGCTTCCAAGTCGGGATGCAAGCGGTGGCGATTACCGAACAATCGGACTTGCTGAACGTGAAAGTGGACGTCACCGAAATCGTGCTGAAACCCGGCGAGGAAGTAAAAATCCCCGTGACCGTAACACGGCGTGCGGACTACGACAAGCCGGTGTCACTCGATGTGATTTTGCGGCACCTCGGCCAATCGTACGGCAACCCGCTGCCGCCCGGCGTCACGATGGTCGAAGGCAAAAGCAAGACGCTCCTCGGCACCGGCAGCGTCGGCCACATCACCCTCAAAGCCGCCCCCGATGCCGCCCCCTGCGACCGCGTCCCCATCTGCGTGCAAGGCTACGTCGCGATCAACTTCGTCGTGAAGATCGGCTACGCCAGCGAATCGATCTACGTGACGGTGAAGAAGTAGCGAGGGACACTCCCACCGGGACAAGTCCGTGGCTCGTATTGGCTCAACGAGCCACCGGGCTTGTCGCGGTGGGAGTCAACAATCGTAGGCATCTTCGGATCGCACTTCCTGCGGCGGGCGATCTCGTCACGGAATGAGCGAGTGATCGATCGTTTCGCTGCCGGCGCGGGTGGAGAGTGCGGGCAGAATGGCGGCGGCGGAGTAGTTGAGGAACCGGACCGAGCCATCGCCGAAGAGCCAGTTTGCGCCGCCGGGGTGCGGACTCCAAAAGTGTTGCGTGTGGCAGCGATTCTTGAAATCGCCGGGGCCGTACGTCGAGGGCTTCGGGCATTCCGGCGCGATGATGTTGCGGTAGTCGACGACGGCCAGGGCACTGTCGTACACCCACCACCTTCGCGGCCGTATCGCTTGTGTCCATTGACCGCGTGAAACGTCGGTGTAAAATCGTTCGAGAAGGCACGGGACGTACCCTGGCCTCACACGTCTCAACGCTTCGTATCGAAGAGGATCTTCACATGAATCGCATTCGCAACTGGGCCATCGCCGTCGCCGTCGCGATGGTCGCCCCCGCATTCGCCGAAGACGACAAGAAGCTGATCGCGTTCGACGCGACCAAGTTGGTCGGCGACTGGACGATTTCCGAAGGCAAGAAGATGGGCAAAGACCTCAGCGACGACGCCAAGAAGGGCACGTACACCTTCACCAAAGACACGATTACCCTCAAGGAAGGCGACAAAGTGCTGTTCGCCTTCAGCTACACGATCGAAGCGAAGACGACCCCGATGTCGATCGATATGGAAATCAAAGAAGCCCCGATGGAAGGCCTGAAAGGCTCGAAAGCTAAGGGCATCCTCGAACTCAAGGGCGACGAACTCAAGCTGACCTACGACGGCACCGGCGGCGACCGCCCCAAGAAGTTCGACGACGATGCCGCATTCCGCTTCACGCTGAAGGCTGCGAAGAAGGTCGAGAAGAAAGACGACAAGTAAGCCTTACGAGCAAGCCGCCGGGTGAATCCCTATCGCGTTCGGCACGGCGTTTGCGGGCTTGGTCCGAGTCCAAAACGATTGGAGTGGCGTGCCGATTCGACTTCGAGCGGGCGAACGCGAGGCGTTTGGACGATCTCGCGACTTCGCTCGCCCGACGAACGAACGGTCGCCGTTTCTACCCGGAACTCTTCCGCAAGTCCTCTCCGGGTGCGACACGGACCCGCCCGCCACGCGAGCCGGGACCGGTGCGAAAGTTTGCAACTTTGCTGAAATTATCGCGCGAACCGCGAAAAATCGCACGACCATCGCACTTGCAACTTGCAAACGCTATACCCGATCAATTACAATCCCCACTAATCCTCCCCCGCCCTCTTTGATCGGTCGGGTTATCTCTATGCGTCCATTCCAGTCGTTGCTCGATTCGGTCGGTCAGGCGTTGTGTGAAAAGGGTCGTCGTGCGCTCACCGGCGACATTCCCTTCGGCGATGTCCTTACGGAAGTCTCGAAGACTTCGCTCGATCACTTGCGAAAGCATATCTCGGGCGACGACATTCGCCATGCGCTCGGCGAAACGGCCGGCGTCGCACCGAATGTGTATGCGGCACAGTTGGACAAAACGCTCGACGGGCTGGCCAAAGTCCATTCGGTGCCGTTCCGCGACTCGCTCCGCGATTACCTGTTGCACTTCCCGCTGGCGATTCAGCAGATGTTTCGCCGGCCGAGCGACCCCGAGGGCAAGACCGCCCCGGACAAGTTGGAAATTTACAAACCCGAGCAACTGCTGTTGTATCTGCCGCCGCGGCGTCCCCGGTTCAAAATGGGCGATGAACCGGCGGGCCTCGATAACTGGCAACTCATCGAACTGCGCGGTCTCGGCGAGTGCAGCGAAGTCTGGCTCGGCCGCGATAAGGTCAACGTCGAAGTGCATCCCGCCTGCCTCAAGTTTGCCATCGATGAAGAGTCCAGCAAGCGGATGATCGCGAACCAGAGCCTGTTCGTTCGCGTGTTCCAACTGAACGAGATCAACGGCATCGTCCCGCTGCAATCGGTCTATCTCGAAACGGAACCGCCGTGCCTCGAATCGACCTACGTCTACGGGTACGATCTCGCCGGGTTGATGAACGAGTGGAAGTGGCGCTACGATACCGCGAAACCGGATGCCGCACTGAAGCTGATGCGACGCCTGACCGACATCGTCGGCAAAGCCCATGCGCTGGGGATCATCCACCGCGATCTAAAACCGTCGAACGTGCTGTTGCACCCCGCCGAGAATGGTAAATTCAGCGTCTGGATCACCGACTTCGGTTGGGGGATGATCGAAGCCGAACGTTCGATCGAGCTGGCGCGCGGGGGAACGAGCCGCGCCGAACAAGCGCGACTCTCGTATCGCGGTGCTTACACGCCGCTGTACGCCTCGCCCCAGCAGCAAAAGAAGGAATCGCCAGACCCGCGCGACGACGTTCACGCGCTCGGCGTGATCTGGTTCCAACTTCTGAAACGCGATCCTCATGCGGCCGCACCGGTCGGCGACGATTGGAGCGAGGAACTCCAACGTCACGGCTTCAGCGCATCGTCGGCGAAGTTGCTGTCGTCGTGCGTGGCCACCCGCGCCGACAAGCGCCCGGCGAATGCGAAAGTCCTCCACGAATTGCTGATGAAAGAATCGGGGACAGTCCCCACGGCCAATGCCGCGAGCGCAGCGGAAGATGGATCGAAGCTCATCTCGTTGAAAAGTCAAAGTACGTCGCATTCGCCGGTGACGGCGCGCGGCAAGCAGGTCGATCACGCGGCGGCGGCCGTCGCGGCGGCTACGCTGTTGGGCAATACGGGCGGGGCACTCGGCGGGCGATTCTCGGCGAAGGCGACGGGGCTTTCGAGCACCTCCGGCTCGGCGTTTCATCCGTCGATCTCGCAAGAACGCGCCGCCGACGGTTTGCCGAAACTCATCCGGAACTCGATGGGAATCACCTTCGCGCACATCCCAGCCGGTTCGTTCGAGATGGGCGCGTGCGAGGAGGAAGTGGGCCGCAAGCCACCCGAAACCCCCCGGCACACCGTTCGCCTGAAGCGGGCGATCTACGTCTCGATCTTCCCCGTAACGCAAGGCCAGTACGAGAAGCTGATGGGCCGCAATCCCTCGTTCTTCCACAAGGGCAACGGCGGCGGGGGCGAACTCCCCGTCGAATCGGTCAGTTGGTACGATGCCGAGCGATTCTGCACGAAGATGATGAAGATCGGCGAGGAGCAATCGGCGGAGCGGGTCTACCGTTTGCCGACCGAAGCCGAGTGGGAATACGCCTGCCGAGCGGGGGCCAATGCGACGTTCGCGTGCGGTGAGAAACTCACCGAAAAGGATGCGCACTTCAAACACTCCGTTGCGCAGACGAAAACGCACGCCGTCGGGCGCTTCCCCGCGAACGCCTTCGGCCTACACGACGTTCACGGCAACGTCTTCGAGTGGGTGTCCGATTGGTACAACGATTATTACTATTTCGACACGGCGGGCACCGATCCAACGGGTCCAGTCGGCGGCGATTTGAAGGTCATTCGCGGCGGCAGTTGGGTCGATGCCGCGGCCGAATGCCGAAGTGCCTCTCGCAAAGCGCAACACCCGGATCGTCCGACGAACACCATCGGTTTCCGCGTCGTTCTCACCACGAACGCCTGAGAACCGTTGCATCGTACCATCGGAAAACTAAACTAATGGAGTCGGGGCCGGAAGCTCAACGGTCGAGCAGCTTGCTCATAACGAGTTGGAAGTGGGTTCGACTCCCACCCGGCCCAACTGCAAAACGCGAAGCGACGGGACGCCTGATTTCTAGGCGTCCCGTCGCTTTTTCGTTACCAGTTTGCACTCTCGCAATCGACGTAAGTCAGAATTGCGGAGACGTTTTTGGGGTCATTTTCGTGTTTTCGCGTCCCAAAATGCCACTTTTTGATCGCAAATCTCTGATGTGAAAGCGGCGATTTTGCCGTATCTCGCGCTCGAATAGCGGGTTATGTCGAGGGCCATCGATCCGGGACTCGACGCAACTGGCGACCGAAAATCGACCGAGTACGACACAAAATCGACCGAGTACGACATAAAATCGACCGCGCACGACATTCTCACGACACTTGGAGACACTTTCACGACACGTCGAAATTCCGACTTACGTCGGATCGCCTCCGATTTTTTGACTTCTGGCTTTCGCATGGGTGAGACCAACCCAAAGCCCACGGACGAACGAGAGTTCCACCCTCGACATTCTCAAACAAATGCCCCGACCTCTTGAAACCGGAGTTCATCGAGCATCTGGAGAATGTTCGCCAATTGCACGAAAAGTTCTTGCATTCGTTTCGGCTCCGTTTATCTTTGAAATGCTCTACAATCCGACATCAGCAAGTGAGCCACGAGCCTCAGTTTCCGGCACAGCTTCGCGACGCACTTGCCTGATGCGGGTTACGACATCCGGATCGTGCAGGAGTGACTCGGCCACGACGATGTGCGAGTACGACGATGATCGATACGTACGTGTTGAACGAGGGCGGCAGGGGCGTCAAAAGCTCGCTGGATTCCTAGTGCGCAAAAGGCCCGTTAGTGGGATAGATGGCGCGGGGAAATCGGGAGTGGATGGCTGTAAACGCCATCGTTTGAAACATTTAGGCGGGTCGTTCTCGCCTCCGTAATTGTCTGCGATAGATTGCGCAGGCGTAATCAAATAACAAGTTCTGCGACGCAGTCGGACAACGAGCCGACGTTTTTCATCGAGTTCGCTCCATGCCCATATCTATCGCCTGTCCGGCGTGTGCCACGAGACTGTGCCCCGGATAATATGGCGGTCGCAAGACTAAATGCCCCAAGTTGACACTATTGCCCTTTGTCAACCGGTTGCCGTCGCGGTCATAACTGTATGTGAATCGGTCCGTACTCGATGCACCCTTCTTCCAGTTCTGATCGATGACGCGACCGAATGAATCGAGGCCGACGTATTGATCGCCACCACTTCCCGGACCCGTGCCCAGGAAAGTGAGATCGAGATCGGGTTGTGGATGGCTTCTTCGCACGACGGTGCCCAAGCCGAGGTAATCGTAACTCTCGAGTGTGCCGGTAGAATCGCTCAGAGAACTCAACCGACTGATGCTTCCATTCAACCCAGTCGAGTAGTTGTATGTTACCACAAATCCGCTCGGGTAGGTCATGCTCGTCAGTCGCGAGTGATTCGCACCGCCCGTCATTTCCGAATACGCATACTGCACCTTGGGCGTTGTGCTGATGTTCACGGCACCACTATGCGATTGATATTCCGTTGTCAGTTGGCGTAGCCCATTGAACACCCGTTGCACCTGTGTCACGATGTTGCCACCGCTTGCGGCATCATAGTTCGTCAGCAGATACGCAATACCTTGCGAATCGTAGGCAGTTTCCACTCGCCGCACACTTCCATCGACACCAGAACCCAAAGTCGTGATGGCATTCGACACCACCCGACCGAGGATATCGTAGCTTAGAGTATGCGAGTTGCCGTTGCGATCCGTCGTCACCAGTGGCTGACCGAGTGCGTTCACCAACACCGTCTCTTGTTCACTTGTGCTGCTCGCGCCTGTACTCGCATCGGGCCACTTCGTCTTACCCACCACGTCGTTCGAGTTGATGCCATTGCCACCGCCAGTTGTGACGCCGTACACCCACTCCGTCGTTTGCCCACCACCACCCGTGAGCTTCGCCGTGAGGTTCGTCATTCCCGACGAGCCGTACGTGTACTCCGTCGTCTTGTCATCACTATCGCTAACCGTGCCATCGACGTAGTTCGCAATGGTCTTGTTCGAGCGGCCGAGCGCGTCGTAATACGTGCGTGCTTTCAACCCTTTCGGGTCGGTCGTCTCGAACGATCGACCGGCGGAATCGTAGCTGACACTCGACACGAGGACCGTGTCCGAGCGAGCGGGAACGGTTGATGGCCGCGTCCAGGCCGTGCCGCCATTGGTGCCAACGTACACGCTATCGGTGTTACGATCCCCGACGTCGTAGTACATGCCCGCATAGCTCACGCGGGCTTTGACGCCGGTGGTGGACGTGCCCAGTGCGCCGGTTCCGGTTTCGTCGTGGAATCGCTGACGGTTGGTTGTCAGTAACGCCAAACCGCTGGCATCGTAGGTCATTTCGTCTTGCGACAGCACGGTGTCATCGGTGACGGTGAACGCATCGCTCCAGACGGTGTCGCCGCCGCCATCGGTGGTGAAACTCGCGGTGGTGCGGCCGACGCCATCGTACGCGACTTTCTGCACGAGGCCGCTTGAAAATATTGGCAATAGAATGAGATTCGGTAACGGCGCTAAGAGAGGCTAAACTCTGACAAGAATACACAATTGCAAGCTGTACATCGATAAATAATGTGATTCAGTTTTTCCATTTTAACGCATCGCGACTTGCAAACCCGACAGGTACGCCAAGGAAATAGTGGAAACAAGAGAATGAAATATATTATGAAAATTGATAAAGATATATGAATATACAAATCTTCAAGCATATCAAAGCTCCTCGCTGCCAATAGGAAAAACATGAGCATAATGAATATCCAGCAGGCATTTCCTCGAGCATTCTCTCGAAGCAGTGAGAATCGATGGTATTGATTTGACCTCATTGTGACTCACTTTAAGTCAGTGCCATTGCGCCCTGGGTTCGACGTTCCGCGCACCCAGGGAAGCCCCTGGGTTGACTACCCACGGCGTTACTTCACCGCGCCCGTCCAGATCGCGAGAACGATGGCGAGATTCCCGATGAGCACGGTACCGGCGATGCCGTAACCGATCATCTTGACTGCTTGCGTAAACCGGCGGTTGACCAGACCTAGCGTCTGGAACACACTCGGAATGCCGTGGCTGAGATGCACGAATAACAGCACGTTCGCGACGAGGTAAATCGCACTGATCCACCACGTGCTGAACCCGGCGATCAACATACTGTAAACGTCGTGATGGCCCTTCGCGTCCTTCAAAGTCAGATAATTCACGGTCGAGCCATCGAGTGCGGTCACATCGTGAACGAGCGCGAACGTGTAATGTGCCAGGTGGAAAACCACGAACGCGCCGATCACGAGTCCGGTTTGCAGCATCGTCTTCGATGCCGGGTTCGCCTGTGCGGATCGCTGGTAATAGTACCCGATCGGGCGAGCGGCATTCGTCTGATACTTTAACCGCAAGGCGAGTGTCAGGTGCAACGCGAAGATACCGAGTAATCCGGCGCGGGCGATCCAGATCAGCGCGCCGAGATCGTGCTTGAGAAAGTTTGCGTAGGCATTGATGCTCTCGGGGCCACTGAACAGCTTCAGGTTCCCGATCATGTGGAACAACACGAACCCGACCAGACCGCTGCCAGTCAGGGCGACGAGCACTTTTTGCCCGACGGTCGTGTTGAGGTAAGTATCCGCCCATGCGGTCGCCCCCTTCCCGGCTTCGGAAACCGAGGGGCCTTTGGGGTTGATTGCTGAAGTTGACGACATTTTCACGCTGGCAGTTAGACGCGGCGGGTAGTTGCTTACATGATATGTGGTTTGCGGCGGTTCCGACCAGTTCGGGCGAGTGTGCGGGTGAAATTTCGGCACGGTTCAAATCGCTGCGTCGTGCGGAGCACGACGCATAGGTGACTCACTTCGCCTTCTCGGCGCGAACCTGCTTTAGGAATTCGCCGACGGTGATCGTGTCGCTCGGCGGATTCTTGGCACCCGCCAGGAGGAAACCGTATTCGCGAATGAACAACTCGTAGCGATAAGATGCCAACATTTCGGTCGGGCGTCCGTTCGAGAGTTGATCGTTGGTCTCATCCAGAACGATTTGCAACCACGTTCCCAAGTTGTGCTCACCCGCAGGCAGATCAATTTGCAAAGCGTTTTTCACATGTGTCGGCTTTTCCGCACTCGGAACCCGTACGATCCCCGTCACATTCGCGGACTTCAAGAGCGCGGTAATAATCTGCTCGAGATAAACCTGTTTCTGCGCTTCGAGCTTGATCGGCTTGTCGAGCGCCTCACGCAGTTGAATCGCGAACGAACCGGAAATCTTTGAGGTCGGTGTTTGAGGATTCGTCATACTATAGGTCCACGTAAGATTCAGATTCTCAATACCAGCCTCGACTTGAACTCTCTGATTGCTGTTCGCGAATGTTGCATAATCGGCCTCGGCATTGGCCATTTCGCCTTTCAGTTTCACCATGGCTTTTTCTAACACCACAACTTGCATTTCTTGTTGCAAGACCATCTGCCCCATCTGTTTCAATTCGGTTACGGAAATCGCATTGTTCAGTTGTGCCATTTTCTCGTATTGCTCCTTGGCTGTCTTCAAGCTGAGCGATGCGATTTGATACCCTCTCTCATCCACCACGACTTGCTTGTTGAGGTTCTCGAAGGTGCGTTTGGCCGTTGCGACTTTGATCGCGACGTTGTGTTTGGTTTGCAGCCACTTCGCCTGTGCGAGTTCGACTTCGGCGGCGGCGGCGCGCACATCGGGATGATACCGCACCGCTTCGGCGGTGGCTTCCTCGAGCGTCAGTGCTGGCTTCGCTTCCGGTGCTTTCTTCAGCTTGACCTCGGGTGCGGGCGCTTGCCCCAGCGAGATCATCGCCAACAGGCCCAACAGCACGATACTAATCCACTTTCGCATGATCGTTCTCCTTTTGAGATTGCTTCAGGTTCATCAACATCCACGAATCTTCGCTCCGAATCGCAGCAAAACCACCTTCCGCGAGGTGTTGCCGATAGCAACGCATTGCCGCTTCCACGCGACGTAACCGCAGAAACGCATCCCCGGCTTGCTTGTAGTAGCTCGCACATTGTGCCGGGTCGCGTGCCTTTTCCGCTTCGAGTTCGAGTTGCTCTGGCGTCATCACCAAATCGTCGCGCGACACTTTTGGTTCGGTCGGCACGGGTACGAACACTTTCTCGATTTCGCGCTCGATCACCGGCGGTGGCGTCGGCTTGCCGTACCAACCGACCGCACCGCCGGCGACGAATATCGCTGCGATTCCGAGCATCGCCGAGCCACGCCGGATGAATCGTTTGCGCCGATGCTGCGCCCACGTTCGCGCGAAAAGCCGTTCGCGCAACGCGACGTTCGCCGGTGCTTCGATGGGCGTCAGGAGTTCGTCGAGTTCATCGTCGGTCATGGGGTTTCCCCTGATGTTCGGGTTGCCCAATCCCAGGATTCCATCCTGGGCTGGAAGAGCGGTCCCTTCAGGACCGTTGACCCCTTTGTTTCCGACCCTGAAGGGGTCGCGCTGTCAGCCCATGGTGGAACCATGGGGATCGGGGGCAAATACCCTAAAAAATCAGTCGTGGCGAGTCTTCGAGACGCGACGCAAGAGGCACATCGCCCATGGGTGCGGCCCCCTCCCATGGTATCACCATGGGCTACGTGAGCGGTCCCTTCAGGACCGTAGAACCATGGGTCGCGGTCATGGGTCGCGCTCGTAGTGTTCGCGGAACGCTTGCCGGGCGCGCGACAGCAACGATTCGACCGCCTTCGCGGTTTCGCCTCCGTCGCTGGCGATCCGTTCCACGCTTTGTTGGTCGAGGTATTTCGCACGCAACACCCGTTCGTATCGTTCGGGCAATTCTGCTAACGCCCGTGCCACCCGCTCGGCCCGTTCGCGGGTTTCGTCGATGCCCGGCGCGACGAGATGCTCGCTATTTTCCAACACGCACACCCGCCGTCGGTAACGCATGCGACTTCGCAATTGATGCCGAAGCACATTCGCAGCAATGCCACATACCCACGCGGCAAACGGGCAGGTATGCGGATCGAAGGTTCGCAGTTTTCGGATCGCGGTCATCCACGATTCTTGCAAAACATCATCGACCAAGTCGGGGAGGCCACTCGCCCGCCAACGGACGTAAGCGGCCACGCTTTCAAACGACTCGTCGTAAAGCGTTCGCCATGCCTCGGCGCGACCGCACGCGGCCAAATCGCGGAGGGCGAGTTCCTGCCACACATCGCGGGCTTGTGCCATCTCGCTCCTAATGGGGCCGTGTACCGAGAGAGTGCCCGCCCACGCAGCAATCATCCGAAAGTATCTGGGAAATGCCAAACCCACCGAGATAAACTCGGTGGCTCGTAATTCGATAAGTCGTACTCAATAGGTATCCAGCCTACTCCCCGAGGTGCGATCCGATGGCGAAAGTCTCACTCACCAAACGCGAACTGTCGTCGGGCGAACTGCCCCTGCTTTGCATGAAGTGCGGCAAAACCGTACGCAAACCGATCGAAATCACGCTGACGTATTGGCCGAACGCCGTTCGCGCGGCCGTATTTACTGGTCTGGTATTCGCGTTTGGCTTGGGCGGCGCGATCGCGTACGCTTTTCTTCGCAAGAAGATCGTCAAGTTCCCATCGCAGATTCCAATTTGCAGTCGTCACCGCAATATGTGGAAGAAGCCGCTTCAAGTCATTTTCGGTAGTCTGATTGCAGGAAATGTTTTGATGTTTCTCATACTGATTATGTCGCGATACAATCAGCGAAATACATCGCAAACAGATGTAAACGCCTTTTACATTTCGATGATCTTCCTTGTTATCGGGATGTTCATTGGCAATATAATGATACAGACGGCTGTTATCATCGAATCCGTGAACGGCAACAATGCGAAGTTCAATAACATTTCCGAAAAATTCATCGCAGCGCTCATCGAGCATCGCGAAAGCGACGAGGAGGCCGAGGTCATCGACGATGACGAAGGCTTTGAAGTGATCGAGGAACCGCCTTCAGTCCGGAAGCGTCGTCGCAACGAGGATTGACGTCATCTGGGGTAACCGTTCACGGGATTGATTATATTTCCAACAATCAGACGCCGTAGGTCGCGGCCGAAGAGGCTTTGCGATGAGGCCCGACGAACGGCAACGACAACAACACCTCATGGTTTTTATGTTCCGCGCGATAGCACTGTCGGGCCTCCCAAAGCCTCCGGCCCGACCTACAAAACAGCAATCATCCGAAAGTATCTGGTGAATGCAAAACCCACCGAGATAAACTCGGTGGCTCGTTGCACGATAAATCATACTGAATATATCTCCAAGCCTACTCCCCGAGGTGCGATCCGATGGCGAAATTCTCACTCACCAAACGCGAACTGGCGTCGGGCGAACTGCCACTGCTGTGCATGGTATGCGGCAACACAAGCATAAAACCGGTGAACAAGTTGCTGATGTTTCGGCCAGGGAATGTCCTGGCGGGGTTGGTGGTTTGCGGATTCGTTGGCACGGGTCTATTGGCCACTGGCATCACCCAGGTTGGTGCTTTTCGCTTTGTCTTCAGTGTTTTTGGATTCATCGCATTCTTCGCGCTTCGACGTCAAATTGTCAAAATCCCGACTCGGTTGCCGATGTGTGATAAGCATAATGATCAAAGGATAATACCGCTCCGAAGTGGAATCGTGATCGAGTCAGTCGATGGAGACAACGTCATGCTGACGAACGTTTCTGACGCATTCATCGAAGCGCTCACCGAACAACGCAAGAATGCTCCTGTTCCTGTCATCGAGGATATCGCCGTTGACCCGGTCTACAAATTCGACGAGTTGCCGGATGACAAGAAAAGCTGGCGGAATAACGATATGTCGGATTGATTTTTAACCGCAGAAGACGCCGCTGCAAACGTGGTAGAATCGATTTGCGATTCAACATTCGGGGCACACAACATGATCCGTACTTGGCCGTTCTTGCTGCTCGCGTTTGCGGGAATCGTGCCGTTGGCGGTGGCCCAAGAGAAGCCCGTGCTGGACGACTCCGTCGCGTTGGCGGCGACGAAACAGGGGCTGCAACGCCTGTACCAAGCGGGGCGGAACTGGCAGGAAAACGCGACCTGTTTTTCGTGCCACCATCAGCCACTGCCGATGTTCGCAGCCATCGAATCGGCGAAGTTCGGCATCCCGGTCGAGGCGAAAGAGCTGAAATTCCAGTCCGATTTCACGCACGAGTACTTCCAGCCACGCATCGAAACGATGAACGCGGGGAAGCACATTCCCGGTGGCTCCGCAACGGCGGGTTTCGGGCTGTGGGCGATGATGTTGAACCGCCGTCCGGCCGACGACACCACGACAGCCATCGTCGCGTACGTGTTGCAAGTTCAAGGAATTGCCGGAGAGAAGGCGAAGATCGAAGGTCCGTGGGCACCGTCGTGTACGCGGGTGCCGATGAATTCCAAAGTGGGCACCACGGTACTTGCGCTGATCGGCATGAAGCATTACGCCACCGAATCGCAGCGAAAGGACGTCGAGAAAGCGACGACGCTCGCCGAAGCGTGGCTCGCGAAGGCACCGCTCGGCAGCACCGACGACCGCTTCTGGCGGCTCTGGGGACTGCATCTTTTCGCAGGAAATACAGCGACAATCGAGGAAATTCGCACGGCGCTGATCGCCGCCCAACTGAAGGATGGCGGTTGGTCGCAGACGACGAAAATGACGAGCGATGCCTACGCGACGGGTCAAGTGCTCTACGTGCTGCGCCAGACCGGAACGCGGCGCGACGACGCAATCGCCATGCGTGCCGCCACCTACCTGATTCGCACGCAACAGGCCGATGGCTCGTGGCGAGTGGAAACGCGAGCGAAGGCGGTTCAGCCGTACTTCGACAACGGCGACCCGTACGAGAAACATCAATTCCTATCGGTGGCCGCCACCTCCTGGGCCACCGCAGCACTCGCCCAAATGTTACCCGCCGCGAAGCGATAAATACTAATGCATCGAGATATTCACTTTGCTACGATGGGTTCATAATCTTCCCCCAAAACAACACTGTTCCCGTCTCTCGGTGAAGTAATGCCAAAACGAATGGTCGATCCACACGAAATATAGGCTTTTTGCTCATCGCCATCGCGACAGAGGTAGCCGCCGTTGCCACGGCACCTTGCTCGTCGACTTCGATCGTTGCTTCATGAATCACTGAGGCGATTTTCGTTCCCTTTCTTACTCCCATTCCGTAGAAATCGGCTTCGTCACCAAATGCCGTCGTCATTCCGAGTTGCTTTAATGGGGGGACGAGGTTGACTGCTACCCGCATCTGGAACTTCGGCATCGTGAGGGCAATCTCGCACTCGGTGGCTTTTGCGAGCCAGTCCTTGACGATTTCGTTCGTGAGCGTGGCTTGAATGTTACCCATAGATTCTGGTTTGTTGGGCAACACGACCAACATCGCATATTCGCCCCCCGCATATGGCAACTCCAACACTCGTGCATCGCCGACTTCCGCATAACGAAATTTCGCCGTCTGCTGCATGAGCGGCACCGTCACCGTTTCAGTCGGCGTTCGGTGAAACGGTCCATCCTTGGTGCGAGCTTTTTCAAACGGGCGAACCCAATCGGCCTTGAAATACAATGCGTTTGTCAACACCAGTTTCGTGTTCGGTTTTAGGACATTCGGTTTCAGCAACTCGGGTATCTTCTCGCGCGTTTGCTCGCCGACCCACTTGTTGATCGTGCCGCGGGCATTTTCCGTGTCGCCGAAATTCACTTCTTGCAACCCGGCCCCGTAGTGGGTGCGGGTCAGTTGCAAAAACTCGGGCTTGAACGGCAGGCCTTGCTGCCCCCAGAGCGCATTCGCGATATGAAACTCGGGCTTGTCCTTCCCGCCCGCGCTCTTGAGTTTGTACGCGAGACTTGCGTGTGCCGGGTGTACTTTGTCACCCAGTTTGGCGATGCCGAGTACCTTTGCCATCTCCTCGGCGGTTTGACCGCGTGCCCCGGCGTATGTCATCGCGAGTGCCGACGAGATGCTGTACGGCGAAAAGAAGATGTTTCCCTTTTCCGTTTCCGCAATTTTCTTGTACAAGTCGAGCGCAAACTGATTGTTGCCCTCGACGAGCGCTGACAAGTCCTCGGGGGATACGTCGGGCGGCGGCTCAAGGTCAATCACGGGTTCGACCGCACGCTGACAGCCAATCGTCAGCCCCAGGCCAACGAGCATCGCGACGGCAAGAACGGACCAAAGTGTTCGCATCATAAGGAACTCCCTCAACGTGTGAACTGCTATCCGATACGCATAGACTATGTAACTGTTCAAGAGTACCGATTGCATTTTCAACGTTTCAGACGCGGTCGAAGTGGCTTTGCGATGTGAGCACCGACAGAACGGCAACGATAAAAAACCTCATCTTCGACTCGACCTACAGAACGAGTCTTCAACAACGAAGAAGGCCACCCTTTCGGGTGGCCTGCTCGTTTCATTCATCCGACAGTCTTAGCCGACGTAGGCACCGCCGACGAAGTCGGGGTTGAAGGCGTAGAAGTCGTCGATCGTGCTGAGGTCGGTCGAACGCAGCACGCGGACGCGGGACGCACCACCGGGGCCGGGGGTTGCGATCAAGTCGGCTTTGCCGTCGCCATTCACGTCTTGCGTCGAGACTCGCACGCCACCGGTGAAGGTCGATTCGAAGGCGAAGAAGTTCGCGAGAACGGCCTGCGTCTTGCCGTCGAAGACTTGCACGCGAGGCCCGCCACCAGATTCGGCACCGGTGATGATATCCGCAACGCCGTCGCCGTTGAAGTCGCCGACCGCGAGGTTGACACCACCGGTGAACGAGGCTTCAAACGGTGCGTAATCTTGGAGCGGGTTGAGCGTGACCGCGTCGAAGACTCGGACTCGCGTCGGCACGCCGTTGCCGGTCGTCGCGACGATTTCTGCTTTGCCGTCGCCGTTGAAATCTCCGGCTGCGACGCGAACGCCACCGCGTTGATTTTGATCGAAGGCGAAGAAGTTCTGGAGCACGGCACCGGTTCGGCCACTGAACACCGTGACGCGCGGGCCGCCACCGACTTCGGTACCGACGATGATGTCCGCACGGCCATCGCCATCGACATCACCCGCCGCCACGAACACCCCACCGCGGAAGGTTGGTTCGAAGGCGAAGAACTCTTGCAGCAGGCTACCGTCGACACCGCTGAAGACGCGGATGCGCGGGCCGCCGCCGACACCCGTTGCGGTGATGATGTCCGCGACGCCATCGCCGTTGACATCGCCCGTTGCGGTCCGCACGCCACCGGTGAAGCTGTCTTCGTAGGCGTTGAAGCGGAACTTCTCGGCACCGCTTGCGTAATCGAGGACTCGCACTTGTGGAGCACGACCCTCACCGGCGGCGACAACCACGAAGGCAGGCTTGTTCGGCGTGCCCGTCGTCGTCGTGAAGGCGGGGTTGAAGTTGACTGGTGCCCGTGTGGGGCCACCGGGTGCCGGCAACACGCCACCGCTGTTGTTGCCCGACGAACCGAGGAAGTTCTGCTTCGAGGGATCGTTCGGATCGATGGGGCCGACCGGCGTTGTGAACTCGCCGAAGTTCAGCGGGCCGTTGAACCCGTTCGGCCCGAGGACCACCGTCGAGAACAAATCGTCCGTGATGACCGGGTTGATCGTCGGGTCGCCATTCTGCTCTTGGCCGTCGAAGAAGTTCGCCGGTTGCGTTTCTTGAATCGAGTAGATGCCGGTCGGCAACGAGAGGAATTCCCAGCCGCCATCGGGGCCGGTGAGGATGCTGAGCGAGCCGCCGGACACGTCGCTGGCCACGAGTGGACGAGCCAGCACGGTTCCAGCGAACGCGGTTCCGCTGATCGTGACGCGGGTACCGGGAATCGGTCGCTCGCCGGGGTCTTTGACCGCGTTGCGGTTCTGATCGACGTACACGAAGCCAGACACGTTCGCAGGCGGAATTTCACCGAAGTTGAAGTTCGTGCCGTTGTCGTTCGCGTTGAGCGTGACGCTGAGCGCGTTCTTGCGTGGCTTGGTCGGCGTATTCCCACCGACCCCGAGCGTATCGAGGCCGTCGAAGATCAACCCGCCGGGCTGCGTCTCGGTAACGGTGTAAGTACCGGGTACGAGGTTGGCGAACTTGTAAAAGCCGTTCGCGTCGGTCGTCGCATTCCGTGGCGTAACGGGGTTTCCCGCCGCATCGACGCCAGTAAGGGTCACCACGATACCGCGGAACGGCGTATCGCCGCGACTGATGTCGAAAATGCCATCGATGTTCAGATCGCGATAGACGAAGCCGGAAATCATCGCGAGGCCGGTCAAGCCGAAGTCGCCGGTGACGAAGGCGTTGCCGTTGGTGTTCCCCTCGACGAATGGGGCGGCACCCGCAACCAGCGTGAACGGAGCCGACTGGATCGTCGCCCCCACTTGCGCCCCGACGTTGAGGTTGCCCGTGTTGTTGATCGGGTTGGCCGGTGGGCTGCTCGGCGTGACGCCTGCCGGTGGGATGATCTCGGCGACGTACGTGCCGGGCGTCAGCAGCCCGAACGAATACTTGCCGTCTGCCCCGGTCACCGTCGTCAACAGGATCGCACCGGTTCCGGTCGTGTCCCGGAGGTTCACGGTGATGTTCGGAACGACCGGCTCACCCGCATCGAACTTGCCGTTCTTATTCGTATCGGTGAAGACTTGATTCCCGAACGAAAGCGGCTGGAAGAACCCGAAGTCTTGTCGCAGGTTGTCCGCACCGTCTGGATTGGCGGTCGCACCAGGTAGTAGCGTTACGGTCGATTCAAAGTTCGCACCGACCGTCGTGCCGTGGTCGGCGTTATCGGTGGCATCGGTCAGGCCCGGCTCATTCGGCCCCGTTGGGCTGCCGAACTTACCCGTACTGCTGATGAACCCGGGTGCCGTCACCCGGACGCGGTAGTCGCCCGGCACCAAGTTCGTGAACAAGTATTTGCCGTCGGAACCGGTCGTCTGCGATGCGATCGTGACACCGGCCGCATTGATGATGCTGACACCGGCACCCACTAGCGGAGCCTCGTTGGCGTCGCGTTTGCCGTTGTTGTTGGCGTCGATGAACACGAGGTTACCGACCGCTTGTGGGCGGAAGAAACCGAAGTCTTGGCGAAGGTTGGCAAGGCCACCTTCATCGGGGTTGATCGGGTCGGTCCCGATCGTCGGGTTGCCGAGGATGACGGTCGTCGTCGCGGTCGCGCCGCTCGTGGTGCCGTGGTCGACGTTATCGGTGTTGTCCGAAACGCCCGGCTCGAATGGCCCCGAGAGACTGCCGACGGTACCCGTGCTGCTGATGAGGCCGCTCGGCGTCGTCACCTGCACCGTGTACTTGCCCGGTGCCAGATTGTTGAAGCGGTAATTGCCGTTGACGTCGGTGAGTTGCGTGCCGACGGTACCCCCAACCGAATTGAGCAGGGTGACAGTCGCATTCGCGATGCCCTTCTCGTTGGCGTCGAACTTACCGTTGTTGTTCGCGTCCTCGAACACGGTGTTGCCGAGCGAGACGACGACCGGTGGAACCGGTGGAACCGGAGCGAAGATCCCGAAGTCTTGGCGAAGGTTCGCGGTGCCTGCGGCGTCCGGGTTGGAAGCCGAACCCGGCGTCGAGATCGTCACGAGGTCGGTTTGGATGAAGTCGCCTGCCTTCGTGCCGTGGTCGACGTTGTTGTCGGTCGAGCTGACTCCCGGCTCGAACGGCCCGGCCAAGTTGTTGGCAGGGTTACCCGTGCTGCTGATGAAGCCCGCGGGCGGCGTGATGCGGACACGATACTGGCCCGGCGTCAGGCCGGTGAACAGGTAGCTGCCCGTGGCACCCGTCGTCGTCGAGGTTAGCACGGCACCCGCCGAATTGAGCAGGTCGACGGCCACACCGGCGATACCCTTTTCGGTGGCATCGAACGTGCCGTTGTTGTTGACGTCGTTGAACACTTGATCGCCGAGCGAGAGTGGCTGCCAGATGCCGAAGTCTTGGCGAAGGTTCGCGGTGCCCGTTTCGTCGGGGTTGCCGGTCGCGAGGAGCGTAACCTTCGAGTCGATGAACGCGGCGTTGGTCGTGCCGTGGTCGGTGTTATCGACGTTGGTTTGCGTAGCCGGTTCGAACGGGCCGCTCGTCGTGCTGAGGCCACCCGTACTGCTGATGAACCCGGCCGGTGGCGTCAGCCGCACGGTGTAAGTACCAGCCGTCAGGTTGTCGAAGCGATAAGCCCCCAACGGGCTGGTCGTCGTCGTGGCCACGGTCGTGCCGAACGAGTCGATCAACGCGACCGTCACGTTCGCGACACCCTGTTCGGTGCCGACGTCGAGCGTGCCGTTGTTGTTGATGTCGCCGAAAACGAGGTTACCGATCGCGAGCGGCTGGTAGAAGCCGAAGTCTTGTCGGAGGTTCGCATCGTTCGCGGCCAGAACCGTATCGGGGTTACCGGCCGCGCCGAGGTCGCCGAGCGTCACGATCGAATCGACGAACGTACCGCTGGTGATTGCGGCGTTCAACGTCCCGTGGTCGCTACTATCGACGTTCGTTTGCGCCGCTGGCTCGAACGGGCCAGTCTTGCTACCGTTGATGCCCGAACTGCTGAGGTAACCGGTCGGTACCGCAACGCGAACGGTGTACGTGCCCGCCGTGAGGTTGTTGAACAGGTACTTGCCGTCGGCTCCCGTCGTTTTGCTGCCCGCCGTATTGCCCAACGAGTCGATGAGCGTGACGGCGACGCCCGAGAACAACTTCTCGCCCGCATCGAACTTGCCGTTGTTGTTCGCGTCTTCCCAAACGAAATTCCCGATCGAAAGCGGTGCGAAGAACCCGAAGTCGGCGGTGAGGTCGGCTTGACCGTCGATCGTGCCTTGCGGGTTCGCGAGGCCGACGAGGTCGCCTTCTGCGAGCGGGGCGTTGGTACCCGGCCCGAGGATGAACGTCCCCGTGCGGACGAGGTTACCTGCGATGGTCGTACCGTTGTCGTCGCTATCGGTCGTTCCCGGTAGCGGAATCGCGTTGGCGGCGGGTTCGTACTTCGAGGAGATCGGCCCCCCCGTACTCGAACTCAGGTTCGTCAGCCCACCGACCGATTTATCGACGACGACGACGTAGCTGCCGGCCGCAGCGTTCGCAGCCGTCGCACCGATGAGGCTGTCGAAGCGGTAATAACCGCCGTTGGCGGTCGTCGTGGTTGCAATCGCGGTTTTGCCCGCGATCAAGTTGCCGGCGGCATCGAAATCGGTCGGGCGATACAAGCGAACCGCCGCGCCGTCGATACCGGGCGTCGCGCCGTCGGCGGCGTCAATCGTGCCGCTGTTGTTCTTGTCCAACCAGACGCGATTCCCGAGCGAGTACGAACGGTAAATGCCGAAGTCTTGCAGAAGGTTCGCGTCGTTCGGGCCGGGGTTGCCGTTCGGGTTGCCGACGTTGCCGGGTGCGAACAACTGCACGGTGTTTGCACGGATGACGAAGCCGGTGTTGATATTGCCGGAGAACGTCTTGCCGTGATCCTGATTGTCGACGAGGCTGTTGCCGCTGAGGCCCGACTCGAACGGCCCCGTGACCGGGTCGAACGTGGTGCCGCTGCTGCTGCGGAAGCCTGCGGGCGAGACGATTTCCACGATGTACTTGTTCGGGGCGATACCGGTGAACAGGTACTTGCCGCCGCCGACCGTCGTGGTCGTAGTGAATGGCAACGCGGTGTCGGGGACATTATCGCCGTTGGCATCGAGGTAGAGATTCACCGTGATGCCATCGATGCCGACTTCGCCTGCATCGAAAATGCCGTTGTTGTTTGCGTCGTCCCAGACGAAGTTACCGAGCGACACGCCATCGGCGAAGCCCGCATCGAAGTTCGGTACGCTGTTACCCTTGGCATTCGTCGTGAGATCGACGGCGATGTCGCCGTTGACGCCGACGAGCAAGGCATCGGAGTTTCGCAGGTCGCCGTTGCCGTCGATGGTCGTGCCATCGCCCGTGTGCAATGCGCCCGCCGTCGTCAGCGTGAAGCCAGCGAGCTTCGTCTGCTGCGCACCACCCGTGACGTTCGGGATGCGAATGACGTACTTGCTGCCGACCTTGAGTGCGGCGATGTTGTAGTTTTCGTTCAGGGAAATCGCACCCGGTGCGGCACCCGAGTTGAAGTAGTACGAGCCATCGGTCGCCGTAACGACCGAGCCGAGTTTAGTGACGCCCGTCGAATCGAATAGCTGAACCGTGACGCCACCGATACCCGGTTCGTTCGCGTCTTGGATGCCGTTGTTGTTCAGGTCGCGGAAGATGCGATTGCCAATTTCCACCGGCGGATCGGTTTCGATGGCGACGAGGTCGCCGAGGCCGTTCGCTTTACCGAAGGTACCCGTCGGGTCATTTGAAGCGGCTGCGCCCTGGTTCGCACTGTAAATCTGGTAGCTCTTCTGGAGCAAGCCATCGGCGGTGCGGAACCATCGCGTCCCCCCCGTACGGAAGGCACCCGAATACAGCGGGTCGAAGTGCGTGTTGACGATGTCGGGGAAGCCCGGCACTTGGACGATGCCACCGAGGCTCGTCCCGCGGTGGCCGTTCGAGTTAATCCCGTCCTGGCCGTAGAATTCGCCGCCGCCCGGACCGGCACCGCTGCCTGGCCCCGTACCAGTGCCGGGATTGCCAGCGACGAGGCTTGCCCCGTTCGATTCGAGGAGCCAACCCGAACCGAGGTTGCCCGGCGTGTTGATGAACGCACGTAAAAGCTCGCCCGAAACGACGCCTTCCGCGCGGCCCGCGTTTAGCGTGGCATTCGTTCCCGGATTCGACAGCGTTCCGCGGCCGGTCTGGTCGCCGTTCCGGTCGCGGATGCTCAGGCTGATATTGCCAGCCGCATCGAACGCGATTCCGGATAGCATCGCTTGCGGATACTGCGAGGTGAAGAGTTGCTCGCCAGCAGGACCGGCGAGTTGATTCGCAATCACGCGGTTGTAAACCGGCGACCACGGGAGATAGTTGTCGCTACCGCCGAAGCTGGATTGCCGACCGTACGACAAATCGAAGCCCGCTCCACCATCCGTGACGACCGAAAGTGCCGAGTAAGTTCCCGCACCGGGGTCGAATGTGTAGACGTAGCCGCGAAGATCGGCACGTACGCCCGTCGATTCGGCCGAGTTGACGAGTCCGACGTAAACGAGGCCATTGTGGAATTCGACGGCATACGGACGCACATCGCCCGCAGTCGCACCCGCTGGGGTTGGCACGACGTACGCGCGAATGTTCGCGGTGTCGGCTGCGCCGTTCGCCAGTACGGGGATCACGTACAGCCGTTTATCGGCCAAGTTCATCACGAACACTTTCGTGCCGTCATCGCTGACCGCCAACCCGCCGAGTGAAGACTTGCCGACCGCGTTCCAACCCGTGTCGCCACCATCGGTGTCGTAGTTGTAACCGACGGCATTTCGGCCCGTAATGTAGGCCGAGAAGGCACCGAGCGTATCGACCGTGAAGGTCGTGTTCGTGTTGCCGATCTTCGCGGTCGCGCCTTGCAAGTTCACCCACGTGCTGGCCGTCGTGACTTCGTTCGCTACGTTCGTTTGCGGCAGTGCGCCGGTGTAGATTGCACCCGCGCCGCCTGGGCCGAAGCCCGAGTGACGCTTGATGAACGCGGCCGCGTAAAAGCTCTGTTGCGTGCGGTTGTAACCGAGGCCCCACGTCGTGCCGACTTGTGCCGCCGGGATCGCCACGGCGCGCTCACCGTTCTGCGGCGAGTTCGAGTTAGTACCCGTCGCCTGATCGGTCGAACCGGCGCTGTAGGGGAAGCTCAGAATGGCAGGGACGGTCTGATCGGCAGCGGCAGCGGAGCCGAAGAAATACTGGCTGGTGAGAAGCGTCGGATTCGTGCGGAAATACTCCGCCGTCTTGATGATGCCGAGGCTCGCCGTCGTCGCGCCATCGGTGACGAACTGCGTCGAAGTGCCGTTATTGGCACCGTGCGGCCCGTACGTGAAACCGGCTGGCAAGCTGGTAAATTCGAGGCGGTACGGCTGGCCGGCCGTCGTCAACGCACTCGACCACGCTCCGGAAGCATTCGACACGACTTGATCGACTTTGCCACCCGCCGAGTTGAATACCGTCACCTTGACGTTCGCAACGCCAATATCGACGGCCGCGGCAATCGTTCCCGGTGCCCCAGGGTTGGCCGTACCACCCGAGTTTGGGATGGTCGCGGCCTTATCGAAACTGCCATTCGCACTGTAGTCTTGGAAAACAAACCCGCTGACCGAGGGGATGTCCCGGTGCTCTAAGACGAGCGCTTCTAGTTTGGCTCGTTTGGGCTGGGCCGCGATCGTGGTGCGGAACGTCGGGCGACGGAAGAAGTCCCGTGTACGCCGAGTAAAAAAAGAATCGTGGGCCATGATTCAGAACCTCTCGGTGGATGAAACTAAGTTGTGCGTTTGAATCGTAGTCGAAACCAAAACAATCGACACTGATGCATTAACGCTGTCTGTAATTAAACAAAATTCGGAACAAGGCGGATATACGATCCTCCGCAAACACTCCGGATTTCCCACTCGGTCCGCATTGCGCGACTGGCGCATACTTCTTAATCGCTACGCACCGCTACTACCTACGGTCGGGTGTCTATCTCTTTATTCCTTCGCAATAACTCGTCCCAATCCTTACTACAACTCGGCGATTTGCCGAGATGCACGATCCCACCCGCTACTTATCGGGTTCGACCCGCGTACCGCTCGCGATCGCCATCACACTCAGTTCGATTGCATTCCCTACGGATCGGACATTCCGTTCTTGCACGAATATTCCCGTATACGCTTTGACGGTTCCGCAACAGGGATGGTTTAGGCGAATGATGTCGATTTCCGGAAATTTCCGGCGGATGTGCTCGAACGCATTGCGTAAGATAAGCGAACGTAGCACCGCGCTAACCCCGGCTAACACGTTCGCAGGCGCATTCTACCGCAGTCCGAATCGTGGCCAGTCCGGAAGGAAGCCAGTCGCGCCGAATTGACACGCCCCCACTTCAGGGGCTATATTCTTACTGGACTACCCATCTTGTAATTGAAGAACGGTAGGGAGATCGTCAAGCCCTCGGAGTGGGGCCATCGCTTGATACGTCTGGTGCGAACGGAATGCACACGCCACCGAATCCCGAGTCGAAGCCGAGTGCGAACGATCGCGAGGGGTCTTCGTCGGAAGCGCTCGACCGCAATCACAGCCTGGGCGGCCACACCAACGGCTCGACGGGCGACTATCGCCCACCTGTGCCCACGCCACACGGGTCGAGCCTCGCCGAGTTGTTCGGCAGTTCCTTCGTGCGCCTGACCGTGCCCGACCTGCTTGCGGACGCACCCGATAATAGCGACGACTTCCCCACGATCATCACGCAGAACAAGGTCGATACCGGCTCGAAACCGAGCGTAACGGGGCAGAAGCTCGGGCACTTCGAGTTGATCGAAACGATCGGCTCGGGTGGCATGGCTACGGTGTTCAAGGCGCGCGACCTCGAACTCGGTCGCATCGTTGCGCTGAAAATTCTGCCACCCGAGACGACCCGCGATTCGGAATCGGTGACGCGGTTCAAACAGGAAGCGCGTGCCGCAGCGAAGCTCGATCACGACAACATCGCGCGGGTTTACTTTTGCGGCGAAGATCGCAACCTGCATTTCATCGCCTTCGAGTACGTCGAAGGCGAAAACTTACGCCAAGTGATCGACAAACTCGGCACGGTGCCCGCCGCCGATTGCGTGCGATACATGTTGCAGATCGCCGCTGGGTTGGGGCACGCCGCCGAACGCGGTGTCGTTCACCGCGATATTAAACCGTCGAACATTATTATCACGACCGGCGGGCGGGCGAAGATCGTCGATATGGGCCTCGCACGGCACCTCGAATCGCACTCGGTGAATGGCGGCTTGACGCAATCCGGCGTGACGCTCGGCACCTTCGATTACATTTCGCCCGAACAAGCGATGGACCCGCGCCGCGCCGATGTCCGCAGCGATATCTACAGCCTCGGCTGCACGTTCTACCACGCGATTACCGGGCGGCCGCCTGTTCCCGAAGGCACGGCGGCGAAGAAACTCCAAGCGCATCAGCACCTGACGCCGACCGATCCCCGCGACCTGAACCCGAACGTGCCCGATGGGTTGGCGGTCGTTCTCGGCAAGATGATGACGAAGTCGCCCGATCGGCGTTACGCCACGCCCGCCGAACTGATCCGCGACCTGAACGCACTGGCCCGAGAGTGGAATATCCCCATCGAAGGCACGACCGCCGAGATGGCCGCACTCCCTTACATACCGAGCGCGACGCCAGCCGCCGAACCGTTCCGCTTGCCGTTCGGCGTCCTCGCGGCGGTGGCGGGGATCGTCATCACCGTGGCGATCCTGTTCGGTTCTTCGACATCGGGGCCAGCGATTCCGAGCGCGTCGCCGCCGTGGTCGGAACTGCCAAACGCCACGACGAAGCCCGCCGTCGCCGAAACGTCACCGCCTGTACTGCCCGCATCCGATACGAGCAAGAAATCGCGTGCGTTGACTACTGTGAAAGCCGTCGCCGAGGCGATTAGCGCGAAAGGTGCGGAAGAACTCGTCGTGCGGTTGCAACCGGGTACCGAGTACGATCTGACGACGTGGATCGAGCCGATTGTGTTTACCGGCACCGAACTGACGATCGAACCCGAGCTAAGCCCAACGGGGGACACGCGGCCGCCGATCGTCAAACTGAACGCGATGCCGATCACCGATGGCGTCCCACGGCCCGGCACGCTGGCGGTTCGCGATATCAAATCGGTCGTGCTTCGCGGCATCGACTTTCGGTTCGTCGATTTGCCGCTCGTCGGTGCGCCGAACACCGACCCCATCGGCTTGCTGTTTTCGCACGTCGGCCACATCGAAATCGAAGCGTGTCGCTTCCGGGCCGCCACCGAGACGCGACGAAATCGCACCGTGGCGATCCGCCTCGACGACGAACCGGGGATGAAGCCCGCCGAACTTTCGGTGCGTCACGCCCTGTTCGATCTCGGCACGCAAAGCATCGCCATCGAAGTTCCGGCACGCACGAAACTCGATGTGCGCGAAGTCGCGTTTGCCCCCCACACGGCGGCGATTCACCTGCTCGGCGAGAGCGACGACCCACCCGGCGAACTGAAATTACAGCAATGCACGTTCATGCTGGATCGCGGCGGAGTCGCGATTGAAGCCGATTCCCTTGCGAACGCGAAAGTGACCGCGAGTGCCTGTGCCTTTGCCGAAGCGATGCCGCCGGGTGCATCGAACCGCGGCTTGTCGGCGGTGTTGCACGCGGCCGATGTCGTGCCACTGGTGCGGTTCGGCCCGCTCGAAGGCGGCCAGCCGAACGGCTACTTCGCCGTGACGACGCCGACCGGCGACACCAAGCCGATATTGCTCGTGCGTTCGCCGTGGGTGGCCGCCGATCCGCGCCGATTACTGGCGGGCGACGAGTCTTGGAACGCCTTCAAGTTGAACATCCTCACGGATCGCAAACTCGGGATGTTGCCGCCGATTCACGTCCTCGGCGCGAAGGCGATTCTCGGGCCGACGTTGAACGACATGATTTACAAAGTGGCCGATGGCGTGCCATCGTGGCCGCCACCGCGCGCACAACTCGCCGTGGTCGCCAAGGCCAACGAGTTGATCGTCTTCCCCGAAGCCGAACCCGAAGATGCGGCAAACCGGATCTACCCCGCATTCGAGACGGCATGGTCGAACCTGAAGCCCGGCGACACGCTGTTAGTCGCCGTGAACGGGCGCGTGCCGGTGCCGCCACTACCGGAAAAGAAGCTCAAGGCGACGATCAAGCCGTACCCGAATTTCACCCCGGTACTCGTCCCCGAAGGTACGCCGCGATTCCGCGATGCCAGCATGTTCCCGCACGTCGAAGGCGAACTGACGTTCTCCGGTTTGCGGATCCAACTCTCGCAACGACAGTCGGTTGTCACCATCGCAGGCGGCCGCGAATGCAGCTTCAAAGATTGCCTAATTACGCTGGAAAAGAAGGACGATGAGCGCGACGACGACACCCCCACAGTGGTGGCATTCCCCGACCCGAGCCGCGAGATGCGGATGAACTCCGACGACCCCGTCGATGGGCCGAAAGTGCTGTTCCTGAATACGCTGGTTCGCGGTCACGGGCGTGCGGTCTGGGCGAAAGCCGCGCGGCCGTTTGAACTCACCATCGAGCAATCCGCGTTCGTTCTCGATGGCTCGTTCTTGTGGGTCGATCCCGCCGCGAAGGAATCGAACCTGCCGCCCCCGAAGGCGATCATCAAGTGGAAGCAAGCGACGACGATCCTGAGCGGGGCGCTGTTCGACATTCAAGCGGGGCGTGCCGGTGCGGGGCCGCCGCCGTTTCTCTCGGTCGAAGCCGAGCGATCGTTGTTCGCGCCCTCCGAACGGCGACGGATGCCGACGCCACTGATCGTGATTAAGGAAGCCGAACCGCTCGCCGAACCGAAGGCGTTTCTGTCGTGGCAAAGCCTCGCCGCGAACGTCTACGGCAACTACGAACGCGGCACACTTCTGGAACTGCGCCACGCCGCCGCCGACGCCACCCCGCCGACCGACCTCGATGCCGATCAATGGCTCGCATTCGCCAAAGACCCCGGCCGCAGCACCCGCATCAAGTTCCCCAACGGTGCACTCAACATGAGGCTCCTCGTCGTAAAACCCGCCGACCTGATCGCAAAATTCGCCGACGATTCGACCGAAGTCACCGCCGGCGTCGACACAACGAAGCTGCCCAAAGACGAGAAGTAATCGAAAGAGACAGTGAAGCCATGCGTATCGGCATCCTGTCAGACACACACGATGAATTGGAACGGACGCGAGCCGCTGTCCGGATGCTACAAGACGCGGGTGCCGAGGCGTTAATTCATTGCGGCGACTTGGCCAGCCCACCGATTGTCGAGGCATGTGCGGTGCTGCCATTCTGGTTCGCGTTCGGCAACCACGACTCGGATACCGTTCCGATACTCAGGCAAGCGGCAATCGAGTCCGGTGCGAACTGTTTGGGGTGGGGTGGCATCGTCGAACTGGCCGGCAAGCGATTCGGCGTAACCCACGGGCACATAACGACCGACGTACGACGGGTACTCGCCGAGCAACCCGACTACTTATTAACGGGGCATTCGCATATTCCGAACGACACGGTACGTAGGTACAGTGCGGCGGATCAACCCCGGCGCACTCCACCGAGCCGACCCGTTCACCGTCGCAATACTCGATATACAGACTGGCGATTTAACGTTTCTACGTGTAGTCCATTAATGCTTCTTACTCCGGGAGAAATCGAATGCAGTTCGACCGAATTACGCACGATCCCTCTGTGATGGGCGGCAAACCGTGTATTCGCGGCATGAGAATCACTGTCGGAACGATACTGGGAATGCTCGGCAGCGGTCGGACTCGAGTACGGATACTCGAAGCCTACCCCTACCTCGAACCGGAAGACCTGAATGAAGCGATAACCTACGCAGCATGGCGATTGGAGGAACGGGAAGAGGCAATCCTCGTATGACCCTATCAATTGTTGTGGACATGAATCTCTCTACGGAATGGGCACCGTTGCTTATTCGAGAAGGATGGCCAACGATACAACGCGATTTTCTAAAGTTCTCGCCCGCGTATTGCTACGCCATCGCGGCTGACGCATCCGCATCATGCGCCTGGCGACGGTTTGAGGACGATAAATGTCGTTACATCGGTGCCATCCGACATGTCTAGGAAGCTCTTGGGTCGCGACGAACCCGGACCTCGATAGCAAATCATCAGTCGCCCGGCCTTGATTTCGTACAGCCCGAGGTAAGGCTTTCCGGTGTTGGCGTTTTCTTTGTCGGTTGGAGTGAAGTCGATCTCCTTGGGCGCAGCTATTGCATCGAGCTTGAACTTCGTGGCGGTATTGAACTTCTTTCCGCCCGTGATGTAGTGGAATGTCAATGAGTCGTCTTTGATAACGATCTGCTCAAGTAACACCACCGGCTTCGCATCGGACTGCTTGGCTGCGGGATCCCATTCCCAACTACCTTGAACGAGCAGTGAGTCGTCTTTGGGTTTCTCTTGGGCAATGCCTGCAAAGCCGAACACGCAGATTGTCATAACAGCAGCAAATCGTGATGCCATCGTAACCTCCTTATCGGTCATCTTACCCTTCCAACGAATTCCCATCGAGACGTGATAATTCTATTCACGTTCCGCCAGTGCGAATACGAAGATTTTCTACGGACTCTGACTCGGCTATACGTTCTTACTTCTTCGCCAGCACTGCAATCGATCCGTTCTCGGCGATGTAAACCAGGTTGCCGGTGTTTTTGTCCTCGAAGACTTCGATGCCGAACTTTGCGGTCGTTTTGTCGAAGTTCGCTTCGCCGCTCTTTCGCACTTTGTACATCGTGGCGTGGCTCCAGCGTACGCCTTGATCGGTCTTCATGCTTGCGGGCAGTGGAGCCGTGGCGATCGAGCCGGTCTCGGAGATGTACACCATCGCGCCGCTGTTCGGGTCCGAGAACGCTTCGAGCGCGTACGACTTCGTCGTTTCGGTGAAGTCGCCCTCGTCGGCTTTTCGCACTTGTAGTTTCAGGCCGTAAAGCGCCTTAGGGGCCTTCACCGTGGTCGGGATCGCTGCGGGTGCGGCGGCCGTGGCGATCGAACCGGTTTCGCTGACGTACACCAACCCGCCGCTGTTGCCTTCCTTGTACACTTCCAGCCCGATCTTCTTCGCGACTTTGAAATCGACTTCGTTACTCCCGCGTACCTTCAATGTGAGTGCGTGGTGCCAGACCGGTTCCTTGTCGGTTTCGAGCTTGGCGGGGGCATCCATTAGGGCGATCGTTTTCAGATCGGAAATGAAGATCAGCTTAGTCGTACTGATGTCGCGGAAAATCTCGACGGAGATCTTCTTCGTCTCGGGGGTGAAGGTTTCCTCGCCGCTCTTGCGGGCACGGAAGTTATGCGCGAACAGCCACTCGGACTTTTTCACGTCACCGGGTGCAGCGAACGCGGCGACCGCAATACTGCCGGTTTCGGATAGCGCGACGATGGCGTTGCCCGTGGTGTCGTGGAAGAACTCGATACCGACTTTCTGCGTCGTGGGGGTGAAGTTCTCTTCGCCGGCTTTTCGGACTTTCAAATCGTGGCCGTGGAGGTGTTTCAGTTTCGGGGGCGGGGTTTGGGCGAATGCCGTACCACTGAGGACGGACAGTGCGGCGACGAGACCGAATGCGAACCGCGTCATGGAAGTGTTACCTCAGTAGTTGGGGACGTTGCGCAAGTGGTGACGAACGGAACCTGCCCCGTTGCCGCACCTCCCCCAATCCTAGCTCAGTTGCGCCCGAATTGAACTGTTCTGGAAAAATAATGGAAATATCTGGCGTAACAGGCGGAAAAACCGCTTGACCTCCACACGAGGCGTAGCTATCAGGCTGCGGCATTCACACACTTTCACTCCGGACGCGAGATTCCATCGCACGTACGGGCTGAACTGGGCTACGCACCGGTTGGTACGGGGCTGCTTTCGCATCATGCGGGGTCGGGGGACACCGTCGATGTTTGGAGGCATGTGCTGAGCACACGCACTCGGTCTTCCAATGGAGGGGTAGGGGACCATGACATTCCAGGCGAAAAAATGGGGTTGGAAGGGCATGGCGGCCCGCCTGTTACTGGTACCGGTTTTAGCCGGTACGACCGCAGGTGTCGTCGCGGCTCAGGGATACGATCGGCCAGCCGAACGGGCGACTAGCCCGGTCAGCAGCGTCGAAAAATCGCGGGCACTGATCGCGCAAGCGAAACAGTCCCTGGCGAACGGCGATACCGCCGCCGCAGAAACCTACGCCAAACAGGCGCAGGATCTGAAGGCGACGCTCGCCTATTCGGAGACGCGGCCCGAGACGCTGCTCGCCGAGATCGCCAAAAAGAAAATGGCGACCGGGGCGAAGGTGGCGACCAGCACCGATCCGAAAGAGCTGATGAAGCTCGGTCGGCAATCGCTGACGAGCGGCCAACTCGATCAGGCGCAAGACTTCGCCTATCAGGCCGACCGCGCCAGTAGTAGCAAGGGCCAGCGTTGGGGTCTGTTTGAAGACACGCCTGCCTCGCTGATGAAAGACGTTCAAGAATCGCGGGCGAAAGCCGACCGCGTGCAATCCGATACGCTCTTCAAGAAGTCGAAAACGCTGTTCGCGATGCCCGTTCGCAACGATGCCGAGCGGATGCAGAACCTCGAACAAGCTCTGAATACGGCCCACCAGGCGAAGAACCTGCACGGTGCGTACAGCATGTGGGACTTCAGCGAGAAGCCCGACAAGCTGATCGGCGAAATTGAAACGGCGAAGGCGACGCTTCGCAAGAAGATGCCTGCGACCGCCGAAACGAGCATCGCCAAGAGCAGCACGACCAAGCCAGCGGGTATCTTGCCCGTGGCCGCAAAGACGCTCGCCGGTGAGAAGGGCGTTCGCACGGCGATGGCCGAGTTGCCTGCCCCGAACCTGCCTTCGTTCACACCGGTGCCGATGCCCGTTGTGGCGAACATCGTAAATCCCGCGAAGGCGGAAGTCGCTCGCCTCGTGGCCGAAGGCCGCGCGCTACTCGCCAAGAACATGGTGGTGGAAGCACGAGTCAAAGCCGACGCCGCCCGCAAGTTGGCCGAAGACAATCGCCTCGCGAACGCCTTCGGACCCGGCGAAGATTCACCCGAGCAACTCTTTCAGTCGGCACAGGCTTCCGGCCGCGACATGATCGAGAGCCTCGTCAATGACGCCGACAAGCAGATTGCCGCGAAGCAAACGGGTAACGCACAGGCCGCACTCGATACGGCTCGCCAACTTTCGGGTGGCCTCGGTTTATACACGAAATCGATCGACGATCGCCTCGCGAAGATCAGCCCGATCGCGATGCCTGCGGGTATCAACGTCGTGGGTAGCTTGCCGACGCCGAGCGGCGAGACGCTCGTTCCCGTCGATAGCGTCAAGCTGCCGATGGCCGTTGCGGAACTGCCCGGTACGGCGCGTGTGACGGGGAACACGCTGTTGGCCCAAGCCGAAGCCGAGCTGAAACGCGGCAACTTCGATATGGCCAAAACGATGGCCATCCAGGCGCACAATAGCGATCCGTCCGCGAAGGAGAACGCGCAAGCGATGCTTCGCACGATCGACGTCGAACGCATGAATGCACTCCAGAAAATGGCGACGGTGGCATTCGCAAATGCGGTGCAAGCCCACGGCCAGAAGAACTACGACCAAGCCCTTCGGGTGTTCGGTGCGATCGACCCGGCACTGATGACCGCCGAGCAGAAGGCCAAAGCCGCCGACCTGATGACCGACTGCCTCGCGAAGTCCGACGCACCGATGGGCACGAATGCGATTCAGCAAGTCGCCGCCACCGATAAGCCGGTCAATACGCTAGTCAGCGAACAAAACGCGCTGAACGATGTCACGTTCCAGAAACTTCGCCAAGACGGCCTCGACACGATGAACGCGGCGAGTGCGGCGTGGGGTCGCGGCGAAACCGATGCGGCGATCAAGATTCTCGAAGAGTACGCCGCCAAGATCCGGACCTCCGGTCAGACGGCTCAGCGACAAGCGAACCTTCTCCGCGGCGTCGAAACCCGCCTCGAAGGGTACGGCAAGCTCAAGCACAACATCGACGTCATCAAGCGAGAAACCGACGAAAAGGGCTTGGTTCGCAAGACGATGTTGACCGCGAATGTGGCCGAAGCGCAGAAGCAAGACGAGATCAAGAAGAAGGTTGCCGAAATCAACGTGATGATGAAGGCACGGAAGTACCGCGACGCGGAATCGCTGGCCCTGCAAGTGAAGCAGCTCGATCTCGACGATCCGACGCTGACGTTCATCTACGAGCAAGCGAAGAACGCGAAGAGAATCGCCGAGTTCCAGCAGATCAAGAGCGATACCGAATCGTTCGTGTTGAACACTCTCAACGATGCGAACAAGCAAGGCCCTGCCTTGACGCTCGACAATCCATTGCAGATCGACCCGAATCGTTCGCGGATTGCCGCGCTGCGTGGCGAAGACCCGTTCCAACGGTTGAAGACGCCTGCCGAACAGCGGATCGAGCAGACGCTCAGCACGTCGTTCAGCCTGAAGGCGAAGGACAAACCCCTGCGGGATGTGCTCGACGACATTCGCTCGAAATCCGGCCTGAACATCGTCTCCGACGATGCCTCACTCGACGACGAGAAGATTTCGCTCGATAGCGTCAACGTCACCGAAGACGTCAAAGACCTGCCACTCCGCGATGCACTCTCGATCGTGCTCGAAAAAGCCCGACTGTCGTTCGTCGTCGAAAACAACGTGGTGAAGGTCACGACCACGAAGCGCTCGAAGGGGCGTCTGGTCACGAAGGTCTTCCACGTGATGGACCTGGTCACGCCGATCCCCGAGTACGGCCTCTCGCCGCACCACACGCTCGCCGGGGCGATTGCCTCGACGAAAGCGTTGCCGAACCTGAACTCCACGAACGCAGCGGGTAGTGCCGGTATCACCACTCCGCAGATTCAGAGCAACGGTCTCAAGGGCGGCGAACTCGTCAGCGGCGGCAACGGCGTCCCCGGTAACGGAATGCCGTTCCTGCCAGGACCATCCGCAGGCTCGCTGCAAAGTGGCATCACCAGCGCCATCGCGATGTCGCCACAACGGGCGGTCTACAGCCAGCAGTTGATGAATCTCGTATCGAACATGATCCGCCCCGGTTCGTGGCAACAGATGGGTGGGGCTGGCAACATCGCGTATTACGACATCGGCGGTGCGATGGTCGTCAACCAGACGGCCGACGTGGTTCGCGAAGTGCAGGATCTCCTCGATGCCCTCCGCCGGTTGCAAGACCTGTCGGTGGCCGTCGAAATCCGCGTGGTGTCGCTGTCGGAAACCTTCTTCGAACGCGTCGGAGTGGACTTCCAAGCGAATATCAAGACGAACAACAGCACCCTGGAACGCCAGATCGCGACGAGTTCGTTCCGCCCCGAGCCGTTCATCAACGACATCAACGGCAAGGGCATCGTCGGGTACTCGCCCGCCAGCGGGTTCTCGTCGGACCTCGGCGTGCCCGTGCGTCCGAGTAGCTTCGGCCTCTCGCTGCCTCCGTTCGGCGGGTATCAACCGTCGCTCGGGCCAACCACGAACGGCGGCCTGTCGCTGGGCCTCGCGTTCCTGAACGACATCCAGGTGTACATGTTCCTGGAAGCCGCACAGGGCAATCGCCGCGTGAACATCATGCAGGCTCCGAAGCTGACGTTGTTCAACGGCCAAACCTCAACGGTGGGCGTCAACGACCTCGCGTTCTTCACGACGGGCCTGCAAGTGGTCAACGTCGGTGGGCAGTTCGTGTACCTGCCGCAGAACACGGCCTTCCCGATCGGGAACGCCGGTGCGGGTGGCCCCGGTTCGCCGGGCGTCAGCATCACGGTGCAAGCGGTGATCTCCGCCGACCGTCGTTTCGTTCGCTTGAACTTGACGCCAACGCTGACGGCCCTCGCCAGTGCGACCGTGCCACTGTTCCCGATCACGACGTTCATTACGCCCGTGTTCGAGGGTGGCTCGCAAGGTCAGCCGATCCCGTTCACGCAGTTCTTCCAACAACCGTCGTTCACGGAAATCACGGCCCAAACGACCGTGGCCGTGCCAGACGGGGGAACGGTTCTGCTGGGCGGCTTGAAGACGCTGTCGCAAGGACGCAACGAGTTCGGGCCTCCGGTGCTGTCGCAAGTGCCGTACCTGAACCGCTTGTTCAAGAACGTCGGCGTCGGCCAAGAAACCCGCCACGTGATGCTGATGGTCACGCCGCGAATCATCATCAACAGCGAAGAAGAGGCCCGCCAAACCGGTAGCAGCCTCGAAGGTCTCTCGCCAGGCAACTAACGCCGAGCGGACCGCGAAAACCCGAAAGCCCCGCGACGATGTCGCGGGGCTTTCTTCGTTGCGTTCGCCAAACGCAAAAGGCGAGCGGTGAGAAAACTCGGCTCACACCCATCGCTCGCCTTCGGATATCATTTTCGTTATGGCGTACTGCCCACGGAAAGAACTGCCACGTACCTGCGTTGCCTTTCTCTCTGTTTTCAGACATGCAACTCGATGCGTAATCGCACTAACGGAGGATGCCAATATGCTTCTTATCATGCTTTTTCTTGGGATGATGCCATCGCCATCCCAACTGTCGCCGAATTCGTACGAAGCGTTTGAACAGAAAGAACTCGAATGGAATCGAAGTCAGCTCAAGTGGTTTACTTCCGCTGTCAAAAAAAATGATATTATCATCGCGAATACGAACAAGGCGATCGCTATTCTCGAAAAGAACGATAGTGTTGAGGCCAAAAGCATGATGGTGGACTTGAAAGGAATTTTAGCGAGCCAGATTCGACATAGAAAATGGGCGCAAGAACACGCTGATCAATATCGTAGTTTGTTACGGCAGTAATTGCGCATCCCTCTTGCGCATCGTTCATTCGGCGTGCAAGCGTTCATTTCTTCTCATGTCTCAATTGCGACGATACTGAGTGTCGATTCGTTACCTGTAACGCAAAAAGCCCCGCGACGTTTGTCGCGGGGCTTTCGTTTCGGGTTCGTCTTACGTCAGGTTCATTCCTAACAGGAACTCAAGGTTGGACTTCGACTTCTTGGCCCGGTTCAACAGCAATTCCATTGCTTCGGTCGGGTGCATGTCGGCGAGTACGCGGCGGAGCATCGTGATCTTTTGCAGTTCCTCCGGGTGGAGCAACAGGTCTTCCTTCCGCGTACCGCTGCGGTTGACGTCGATGGCGGGGTAGATCCGCTTCTCGACGAGCCTTCGGTCGAGGTGGAGTTCCATGTTGCCGGTGCCTTTGAACTCCTCGAAGATCACGTCGTCCATGCGGCTGCCGGTCTCGATCAGCGCGGTGGCGATGATCGTCAGGGAGCCACCTTCTTCGACGTTGCGGGCGGCACCGAAGAAGCGCTTCGGCTTCTGCATCGCGTTGCTATCGAGACCACCCGTAAGCAGCTTGCCGCCGCCGGGGGCTTCGGAGTTGTGCGCACGGGCCAAACGGGTGATGCTGTCGAGCAAGATGACGACATCTCGCTTCAGCTCGATCATCCGCTTGGCCTTTTCCAGAACGACTTCCGCCACGTGAATATGTTCTTCGGGCGGTTCGTCGAACGTGCTGGCGACGACCTCGGCATTCGTGCCGATGACCAATCGCTGCATTTCCGTCACTTCTTCGGGACGCTCGTCGATGAGCAACACGAAGACGTAACATTCCGGGTGATTCTTCAAAATGGCGTTGGCCATCTTCGCGAGTAGGATCGTCTTGCCGGTTCGCGGCGGCGCGACGATCAGACCGCGTTGGCCCTTGCCGATCGGCGTGACGAGGTCGACGATTCGCATCGACATGTCTTCGGGGGATTCGAGGACGATCCGCTTGTTGGGGTGCAACGGCGTCAGGTCTTCGAAGCTCGTGACGGACGCGGTTTCTTCGCCGGTCTTGCCGTTGACGAGTTCGATCTGCATCAGCGCGAAGTTGTCTTGATTCTCGATCGGGAGCCGAATCGGCCCTTCGACGAGGTACCCGGTTCGCAGGCTCATGCGGCGAATCTGCGAGGGCGAAACGTAGATGTCTTCGGGCGACGACAGGTAGTTGTGTGCGGCACTTCGCAGGAAGCCGTAACCGTCGGGCAGGACTTCGAGCGTACCGGAACCGCGTACGGTTTCGCTGCGTTCGATCTGCTTGCGGACGATGCCGACGATGAGTTGGGCGCGATTCATGCCGGTGTGTTCGCGAATACCTTCGCTCTCGGCGAGCGCGAACAGTTTCGGCATCGGCATTCGGTACAGATCGTCGAGTTTGGCAGCAGGGCCGGTGCCACGCACTCCTCCGCGATCCGACCGTTGTTCGGATCCGGCTCGCGAGTCGGAGCGTTGCTCGCGCTGGTCGGGGCGTTGCTCGCGCGGTTCGGTACGCGGTTCGGAGCGGGACTCGCGATGCTCGCGTTCGGGATTATGGCCGACGACGGGCCGAATCGGCGGCACCGCGGGTCGGTCGTGGACGGGTGGTTGCGCCATCCGGGTGGGCGGTTGTCGGAGTGGCAACACGACGATCGGTGGCGGTAAGGGAACCGGCGCAGCGGCGAATTCCACGGCTTCCACAGGGGCCGGTAGCGGCGCAGGAGTCGGTGGCGGAGACGCTGCGACAATCGCGACTGGCTCCGGTGTCACCGCGTCCGAGGCCGATTCGGCTTCGATCGGTGGAGCGACGGGTGCAGCGATCGGTTCGCTGGTTTTCCGCAGCACTCGCTTGCGGACGGGGGGTCGTGGCGACCCTTCGACGCTTTTGGCGTCGGACATATCAGAATCCTCGAAGTGGCTGAAACAAGAGTCGGTTTCGTGGTTGACCCAAGCGGACGCGCGTCCGGGGTAGTTGCAATCTGCGTCTGGAATGTCACGCACCGACTGCGAACGGGGAAGACCTCAGCAAAGCTGGGCCGACGAACGGGCCATCCGTTGCCCCGAGAGAGAAAACGAGAAACACGCGATCGCGACGTACGGAAAAAGTCGATTCCGTCCTAACATCGCACGAACCATCCGCAACGTCGAGGTGAATCGCTCGTGCGGCATTACCTATGCTAACGTGACAACTGAGTTTGGAATTTCGCTAACGGATACTCGGTCACTCAATGGATTGTCGCAGCGTCCGCGTCAGTTCGGGCAGGGTAGTTTGGCAATAGTCGTACGGAATGTATCCAACTCAATCCGTCGTGTCTTCGCCGATAACGTGCATCGCTAATAACACTGTAGGCGACCCGCCGCATATGTCAACTGCATTTTCACGAGAGCCTCGACGTTTCGATTTCACTGCGACCCGTTGTGGCACGTTTCAAACGATCTCTTCACCGGACGTGGCTCGATCGGATACGATGCAGTAGACGCATTCCAACGCACCCGCCGAGGCACGAACGCCGTGGGACAAAAAATCGAACAAGACCTGCAACGATTCCGCAAGATCGTTCGCGGGAAGGTGAAATCGAACCTCTCGAAGTACATCAGCCGCGGCGAGATGATCGGCAAGAAGGGGAACGACCTCGTGTCGATACCCGTGCCGTCGATCAATTTACCGCAATTTCGCTACGGAAGCAAAGGCTCCGGTGGCGTCGGTGTCGGGCCGGGGCAGCCGGGGCAACCGCTGACGCAACCGCAAGATGGCGACGGCGACCCGCAGGCCGGCGACCAACCGGGCGGCCACATTCTCGAAGTCGATCTCACCCTCGAAGAACTCGCCGACATCCTCGGCGAAGAACTCGAGTTGCCGCGCATCGAGCCGAAGGGTAAGAAAAACGTCCTCACCGAGAAGGACAAATACACGAGCATCCGCCAAGTCGGTCCGGAAAGTTTACGCCACTTCAAACGCACCTACAAACGCGCGATGCAGCGCCAGATCGCGGCAGGAACGTACAACCCGACCGATCCGCGCGTGATCCCGATGCGCGAAGACAAACGCTATCGCTCGGCCCGCGAAGTTCCGAAGCCCGATGCGGTGGCGTGCATCATCTACATGATGGACGTTTCCGGCAGCATGACCGACGAACAGAAAGAGATCGTGCGCATCGAAGCGTTCTGGATCGACACCTGGATCAAGAAGCATTATGCGGGTGTCGATGCGGTGTACATCATTCACGATGCCGCCGCGAAAGAGGTGGACGAACACACGTTTTACCACACCCGCGAAAGCGGTGGCACCCGCATCAGCACCGCCTACGAACTCGCCGCAAAGATCATCGACAACCGCTACCCGCCATCGGACTGGAACGTCTACGCTTTCCATTTCTCCGACGGCGACAACCTCGGCGACGACAATCCGAAGTGCCTCGAAATCCTGAAAAACCAGATCGTCCCGAAGGTGAACCTTTTCGGTTACGGGCAAGTCGAGTCGCCCTACGGCAGCGGCGAGTTCTACGAGCACGTTCACGAACTGATCGGAGCGCATCCGAACGTGGTCGCTACTCGCGTGCCAGATCGCGAAGCGATTTTGGGCAGCATCAAGGAGTTCCTGAAAACGGGAAAGTGAAGCTCGAAAACCTGAGCTGGGAAGGCGAAAAACTCGCCGTTTGGATCGGCGAG
>JAYVXI010000128.1:0-17615 GCA_043785305.1 Limnoglobus sp.
GGACTCGGGTACGGGGTCGTGTCGTATACGATCATCTTACAAAACGAATGACACCGAAAAGACCAAATAAGGTAAAACTCTACGTGCCGAGCGCCTAACGAAAATAGTGAGGTGAGGAAACAACTGCTCGGATACCGCAATCGGACCTGCAATAGGGCCGCGTTACTCAGATCACATCACGGATTTTGACTGTAAGACGGCTCAGTGACAGCTGACACACTGTCTTGGTTTAGGTAGTAAGCCATGCCATCCTTGGCTGCGGAATAACTGTTGTAAGCTTTCGATTCAAACGATCCATTCTCATATTCGACCTTGATCCACCAATAGTATGGTGGCGGCGGAAGAGGAGGCGGTGGAAGAGGCCCACCACCGAGAGCTTCCGCAGTTCCTGTCGCCCAGATCGCGTGGACTGGGCCGGGGCTAAAGCGGTAGATGACTGCATTCCCATCATCCTGCACTGCGAGCTGATAGGTCCCGACAGGCCCGTTGCTTGCCGAAGCCCATACTACAGAGTGGTCGTTGCGGTAGAGTACCAAGTTCCCGTCAGGCTGGAAGGCGAGCATCGTCCCGCCTTGGTTCACTGTGGCAGTTGCCCAGAGTGCCGTATGATCGGGCATGCGGTAGAGGACAACGTTGCCGTCGGGCTGGAATGCGAAGTGATAGTGGCCATTTGCGGACACCAGCACATCACCGTAGCCCATCACATAACCAGCTGTGACAATGTTGGACATTGATTGATTTCTCCTGAAGATTTATTGACGCCGCCGAACTAGTTATTAGACAGAACTGGTTCTGCCTATTTTGGCTGGTCGTTCTGTCTATTCTGAAATCGAGTCTGTCAATGTCGAATGGACAAGCTGCCAAACCGAAACGAATCCCAGTTGTCTTTGTCTATTGTGAGTGTTTCCCGAACGGAAGTCAAATCCAATGTCGGAAAATAATTCCGCTGATCGGCCACCGCCCAAATTGCGGACGAAGATGCGTGCATTACTGGGTAAACGCGATGTGGATTCCGTTCCCGTTTAGCCGCGCCGACTTCGGAGCGAAGCGCGTGCGCTACTTATCTTATCGCTGCGCAAAGCCTCCGCGGCGCGGCTAAACGAATCCCGAATCGGCTTCACCCATGCGAATTCGCGAAGTCAAAAAATCGGAGGCGATCCGACGTAAGTCGACTTTTGCACGGTGTCGCGAAGTGTCGTGAAAGTGTCTCCAAGTGTCGTGAGAATGTCGTGGTCGGTCGATTTTATGTCGTGCTCGGTCGATTTTGTGTCGCACTCGGTCGATTTTCGGTAGGTACTTACGGCGAGTGTCGAATCGATAGCCATCGACACAAATCGCACTGCGGGTTCGAGATACGGCAAAATCGCCCGAAACCAATCGGTGGTTTGCGATCAAAAACGCGACTTTTTGGACCTCAAAAACCGGAAAAACACCCCAAAAAACGGTTTTGGAGCCTCCGCAATTCTGACTTACGTCGATTCTGGCACTTCACGAACGTTTGATCGTTGGCACCACGAATAGAATCGTGCCGATGCCGATGATCGCCCAACAACCGATGACGACCTTCACCCAATCGGGTAGCGGTGAGAACGTGATGCTCAGCGATACGACGACGACCACGAAGCAAACGACGCGGATTTTCAAACCGCGATCGACGCCGTGATATTTGTTCCAATCGCGAATGAGTTTGCCGAAGATCGGCGCGTTGCGCAACCAACGGTCGAGCCGTGCGGACGACCTTGCGAAACAGTAACTGGCGAGCAACACCCACGGCGTCGTCGGGATGCCGGGAAGCAACGCACCCACGACGGCAAGCAGTACGCAAATCAGCCCCACGACGATGTAAAACACCCGTTTCAGCCCCGTTGCCCGCTGGGGTACGGTGGCGATGTCGGGCACGGTTTCGCAATCGAGTTGTGGCATTCGCAGACATTTCTCGTTTCGGGTCGGTCGAATCGAGTATCGTTGTGGTCGAGTCGGCGATTCGCCGATGAATACACCATAGGCTAAATGTACGCCGTGCGAGAAAGACAGCCATGAAGGATGATTTGCCGCAACGATCCTCACTGCGGACCGTCGTTGCGGCTAGCTTCATTGGCACGGCCATCGAGTGGTACGACTTCTTCCTTTACGGCACGGCGGCCGCACTCGTTTTCAACCGACTCTTCTTCCCGACATTCGATCCCGTCACCGGCACGATGGCCGCGTTCGCGACCTACGCCGTTGGCTTCATCGCCCGGCCGATCGGCGGCATCGTGTTCGGACACTACGGCGACCGCATCGGCCGGAAGTCAATGCTCATCGTCACGCTCGTGCTCGTCGGTCTCTCGACGTTCGCCATCGGCCTGTTACCGACTTACGACAGTATTGGAATTGCCGCACCGATCTTGCTCGTTTTGTTGCGGTTCGTGCAGGGTTTCGGCGTCGGTGGCGAATGGGCGGGGGCGGTGCTCATGGTCGTCGAACATGGCTCCGGCCCGCGACGCGGCTATTACGCGAGTTGGGTGCAGGCGGGATCGCCGGTCGGATTGCTGCTCGCGACCATTGCGTTTCAATCGGTCGCGCAGTTGCCGGAGGAACAATTCCTCTCATGGGGCTGGCGGATCCCGTTCCTATTCGGCATCGTGCTCACGGGCGTCGGGTTCTTCATCCGGTTGAAGGTGATCGAAAGCCCACTGTTTCAAGAAGCGATGGCCAAGGCGAAAGTGCCCCAGTTGCCGATAGTCGAAGTGATTCGCAACCATCCGAAGAACGTGCTGTTGGCGATGGGGGCACGCATGGCCGAGAACGCAAACTTCTATTTTATCACGGTTTTCGGGTTGAGTTATGCCACGCAGCAATTGCAGATTCCGCAATCGGTCATGTTGAACGCGATCGTGCTGGCGGCCATCGCGCATGCCATCGTGACGCCGATGTTCGGGGCGCTTTCGGACGCGGTCGGTCGGCGACCGGTCTACCTCGGCGGCGCGATCTTCCTCGCGGCATTCGCGTTTCCGTTTTTCGAGTTGCTCGCGCTGCAATCGACGGTCGCGATTTATGCGGCAGTCATCCTCGGCTTGATCGGCCACGCTGCGATGTACGGCCCGCAGGCGGCGTTCCTTTCGGAACTCTTTGACACGCGCGTGAGGTATACCGGGGCGTCGCTCGGTTACCAGTTGGCCGCGCCGCTATCGGGCGGGTTGGCTCCGCTCGTTGCGACGGCGTTGCTGGCATGGTCGGGCAACGATCCCTGGCCCGTCGCCGTATATATGATCGCTCTGGCGACGATCACAATCGTGGCCGTCGCACTGGCCGCCGAAACGAATCGCAAGGAACTGCGCGCGTGAAAACGCATGGAAGTGCGTCGGGAGTGGATGTGAAATCGGAAAAAAATAGCTGCCCGATGGGCAGCGATTTTCGCGAGGGGATTCGCGTTACTTTTTCTTCTCTTGCGATTTCAGTTTGATCTCGATCGTGGTCGGTCCGTTCTCGACGGTGTACACCAACGTCGACTGTTGGGGATCGCTGTACTTGCTCGCGACTTCCTCTTTAACCGACGACGCATCGACGGCACCAGTGACGCTCGGATCGACGATGCCACCTGGCCCCGTCTTGAGATTGGATTTGCTCACCACGGCTTTGTATTTGCCGGGTGCCAAACCCTTTTCGCCTTGGCCGTTGGCGATGATTGCCTTACCGCTGCTATCGGTCGTTCCCGAGCTGCGCGAACGCTACGGCTTCGCCCCGGCGTTCGACCCGAAGGCGTCGAACCGCTGCGGCTGTCCGTCGTGGAGCCAACGCATGTTGCTCGCGCGGCGTTTGGTCGAAGCGGGCGTGCGGCTCGTCACCGTGGACCTGCGGTGGTGGGACACGCACGTGAAAGGGTTTGAGTCTCTACGCCAAGGGTTTTTGCCGCGCTGGGATCGTGCCTATACCGCGCTGATCGAGGATTTGGAATCGCGCGGGCTGCTGGAATCGACGCTCGTGCTGGCGAGGGGCGAGTTCGGGCGAACGCCGAAGGTGAACAGCGACGCAGGCCGCGACCACTACCCGAACGTGTTCAGCGCGGCCATCGCCGGGGGCGGCGTCAAAGGCGGTCGCGTCGTCGGCTCGTCGGACGAGAAAGGCGCGTTCCCGAAGGCCAACCCGAAGTCGCCGCAAGACGTGCTCGAAACCGTCTACCACCACCTCGGCATCGACACGACGATCAATTTCAACAACACCACCGGCCGCCCCGTGCCCATCCTGCCGAGCGGCAAGCGAATCGACGAGCTGTATTAGTTCAATGCTTGTGCCCGCGGCCGACTTGCACGTTAGACCGCCAAATGCGTCGCCCCGTTAGCCTGACGCGCTAGCGAGGGATGTCATCCCATTAATTTCTTGACAGCCCAATAACGAGTGAATACAATTGGCACGTCTCAACCAATTCAACGTTTTCAACGCCTTTAGTCAGTCCGGTTCCGTAACGTGTGGATTCTTGCCGGAAAGCGTGCGAGCTATGAAGCCTCTGATCGTCCTTGCCGGTGCCTTCGGTGCGATCTCGCTCGCGTCGTTCGTCTTTTGGGCCAACGCAGCCGTACCCGTTCCGCCGCCCACGCCGACCCCGACGAGCGTCACCATCCTCGAACCGGACAAGAACCACGGCACGGTGAAGCTCAACGAATCGATTCTCGACACGTTTATCATCGTCAACCCCACCGACCGTGCGATCGCGTTCAACGAACCGATGAAGAGCTGTACCTGCACGGCCGCGGAACTCGACCGCCGCGAACTCGGGCCTGGCGAAAGCGGCAAGCTGACGGTGAGCATTCAGACCGGCAGCCGCCGCGTACCGCGCGTGGAGACGGTCGGCCTGCTCTACACGATCGCGGGCGAACCGGCGCTGCACCAGTTGTTTGCGAAAATGTATTTCGTGCCGAAAGGCGTGTTCGAAACCGACCCGGTCGACATCACCTTGACGAGTGCCAAACCGAAAGCCTCGTTCGTCATTCGGATCGATCCCACGGCCGAGCAAAACAAGGTTCTCGACGTCCGCTCGAATCATCGGTGTGTGAAGATCGATACGAGTGCGTTGCCGACGGTCTCGCTCGAACTCGATCTGAACACGCCGGACGAATCGATCCTCAACACCGAATGCCTGATTTACACGAACAACGCGGCCGAGGGAATCGTGACGGTTCCCGTTCGCGTCCGCAAAGAGTGAGTCGTTTCCCTTCCCCGATTTCGAGGAGTATCTGCGATGCGAAAGTTCATTCTGGCAGCGAGTTTCTGCGTGCTGGCTTACACGATGTGTCAAACGGTCACGCTGGGTCAACCCATATCCTCATATCCGACACCCCCGACAGTAACTTGCGATGGTACAAAAGCGCAAAAAATGAAGTGTCCGGCGGCAATGCCCGGAGGTTACTACGAAGCGCTGGAATGTGAATCAGAGAAATCGGGCCATGTCGTATGCTACAACGCACTTGCGTACGCCCAAGATGAGTTCAGTTGTACTGCAGCGGAAGCAGCCAACACTGTTCCACGTTTGTATGTAAACTACTGTAGAGAAACGAACAACATCGTCAATTGCACTATTCGAAAAGATTGTTTATCACTAATTGGAACTAGGTACTCAAGCGACGGACGTGAAGAAAATTATACTCAGTGCAGACAAGGTGATATTACAGCAACTTACAGGTATACGAAAATTACTTTAACCTCTCCGGAATGTTATCAAGTGGCGGCAAGTCCACCGACAACTCCACCATAAATAACATTACTATGAAATAATTACAAAAAAACGGATCCTGTAACTATGTACGCTTTATCGTTACTTGCATTTTTGGTTTCATCGGCAGCACCCCCTGATTCGCCTTCTACAGCGGATCTGGCGACGGCCGTCGTTGCACAAAAGGCGAAGATGCCGAACCGATATACACTGAAATACCGTGTCGAGGTGAGTACTCCGACAGCCACTCCACCACTTGCCAAACAAAGAAGTTTTACGGTCCAGTTGTGGCGTGACGGCAACAAGTTCCGCGTCGATCACTTCGATGCGACACGCACACCGGCAGTACCCGGAGATGAGGACCATCCTCGCAATCTGTCGTGCGAGAATTGCGAAAAAGAAGGATACGGGTTCGTGACGGTCATCAAAGAAGGGCCTCAAGGACCGAACCACGCCGTGGAATTTCGGATGGCAACTTATAATTTTGACAATTACTGTACGCACTTCGACTGGCGATTTTTGGGCCTTTCAAACGACGAACCTTGTGGTTACAAAAGATTGAAGATCGCGGAAGAATTCCCGAGCTACTTCATGCGACCTGGTTTGACGGTCCGAAATGAGATGCGGGAAGATCAGCCCTGCCTCGCGGCCAGATTCAAAGATAAAAACATGGTAGACGGGCCGTCGGTATGGCTGAGCGAACGGGAAGAATTCCATCCCGTGTTTTTTGAACAGAAGTTCATCGTCGACAACGTGCCCGAATTCCGTACAACCAAAATTATTTGGCAGAAGCTGGATAGTGGGCATCTCTATCCAAAGTCGATCCAGCACTATACGAAATTTCGATACGGTCTCGACACTTTTCGTCATGAACAACAATACAACGTCACCTTTCTTCATGCCGACTTCGGTAGCCCGATCGACCCGGCGGTGTTCACGTTTGCAGGATTTGGCCTCAACGAGAATCAACCCGTTTTCTTGCCCGATGTGAAGCGGGAAGATTCCCCGCGTTGGCGGAACGGCAAGCTCGACTACGACCACACGCTCAGCAAGGAGATGGCGAAACTCGCCAAGGACCAGCCAGCCGTCGAAAAATCACGCGCTTCGAGCGCTTACCCCGGCCAGGGGAACACAATGCTGATTGTCAGCGTCGCCACCGGGGTGTTGGCGATCGCCGCCGCCATCGCCGTGGTGATCCGCCGAAGGAGGGCTGCGGTATGATGTGCTTAACCGGCAGGATTCGCCGCACGGGATTTAGTCTCATCGAACTTTTGGTAACGATCAGCATTCTATCGCTGCTGATGGCGCTGCTACTTCCGGCGGTGCAGAAGGTTCGCGCGGCGGCGGATCGCCTATCGTGCCAGTCGAACCTGCGGCAGATCGGCATTGCGACGCTGAACTACGAATCCACGCTGGGGGTGCTGCCGCCGGCGTTTCGACATCGCGCGTCCGGCACGGGCGAGCCGAACTTGCAATGGCCGTTGTTAATCGCGGCGTACCTGGAACTCGAGCCGAACCGGCGCATGGCGGAGGAAGACTTCCGCAAGCAACGCGATGCGTTCCTGCCGACGCCGCATCGCGGCGTGTCGATCCCGCTCAAGCCGTTCTCGTGTCCGTCGGACCCGCGGACGACTGCGGTATGGGACATCCACATCTTGTACACGCTTGCATTGCCGAAACCGACGCCGATCGACTTGCAGGTCGCGCTGCGATCGTACGTGGGGAATGCAGGCGCGCGCACCCAACGGCGGGACGGCGTCATCGTTGCGGACGGCTACCTGACGATGTTGAGCATCACCGACGGCACGTCGAACACGCTCGCCTTCGGCGAGCGCCCGCCCCCGGCCAATTACCTGTTCTTGGGCATGTTATATGTTGGTTGGGGAGCTACAGCGGTCGGCAACGGCGAACTCGCCTCGGTGATCGGCGTCCGAGACCCGAACCCGTACGCCCGGTTCGGCCCGGACATCGCTTGCGGCCTCGGCCCGTTCCCGTACCGGCAACCCGACCTGAACGCGACGCCGGATTGCTCGTTGTTCCAATACTGGTCGCTCCACCAGGGCGGCGCGAACTTCGCGTTCGCCGACGGCTCGGTGCGGTTCCTCACGTACGGTGCCGACCCGATCCTTGGCGCACTCGCCACCCGCGCCGGTGGCGAAGTGCCGGAGACGATCGAATAATACGGCGAGGCATTCCCTAAAAGCTACTTCTCGTCGGTGCCTTTCATCTCTCGCAGTTCGGAGTCCGTGTACTCGTTCTGCACGTCCCGGTTCGCGGCCGAGGCGTGACGCATCCGCGACATATTGGCGGAGGTGGAACCCCATGCGGCCTGCTGCGTGTGACTGGTCGTCGGCGCGGTCGCGCCTTGAATCCCGAGCGCCCCCGCTTCCGCGAAGGCATCTTGGTTGGCACCCAAATACGTGAACTGCCACTTGTACGCCGCTTGCTGATGCGAGATCATCTCCTTGATCTTCGTGCGGCTGAACTCCTTGCTCGCGTTTTCCTGGCCATCGGTGATGATGACGACCACAACCAGTGCCGGGCGATCCGCTTCGATTCTCTTCGACAATCGCTCGCCGGTTTCGACGATCGCGCGACCCACGGCATCGAGCAGGGCCGTGTTGCCGCGCGGGACGAGCTGGCAGTGCGGCACGGTGCGGATCGGGATGCCGCAGTGGACGAACTCGTATTCGTGATCGAACTGCACGAGCGTAAACAATGCCTCACCCGGTTGTTTCTTTTGCTCATCGACGAAGTGATTCAAACCGCCCTCGGCATCGGACTGGCACACGTTCATCGAACCGCTCCGGTCCATGACCACGGTGATGTCGGTCAGATCGCTTCGCATGATGAGGCTCCTGAATGGAATCGTTCCGGTTGCAGAATTATACGCGAGTACGACGACGGGAAACACTCGCTTGATTCGACTTCGCACTGTGGTATGATCGTTTCTGCCTCAACCGCCTTCTCCACGTGCAGGAAGAACCGATGCGTTTCTTTGCTTCGCTGATCGTCGTATTGTCCGCCAGTCTCGCCTTCGCGCAGACGGCACCCGATGTCGCGCCCCTCAAGGGCAAAACCGAAACCCACAAGCTGTTCGACGGCAAAACGCTCGATGGCTGGGACGGTTTTGAAGACCTGTGGAGCGTCAAGGATGGCGCGATCATCGCCAAGAATACCGACCCGCTCAAGTTCAGCACCTACTTGCTGACCAAGGAAAAGTACACCGATTTCCGCCTCACGTTCGAGTCGAAACTCGTCGAATCCGAGATGCACTCCGGCGTGGCATTCTGGGGCAAAGTGGGCAAGCCCGACGTGAGCAAAGACGTGGAAAAGGATCGCACGAAATACACGTATTCGGGGCACCTCGTGATGTTCCCAACGGGCTACGGCATGTACGATCTGTTCGGCCGCAGCGGCTTACCCGTCGATGGCGGTCCAGCCAAGAAAGTCGGCAAGCAGCACGACTGGAACGACATCGAAATCCTCGCTCAGGGTAACCGCGTTCGCGTTGCAATCAACGGCACCGCCGTCGTCGATTGGCGCGACCCGAAGCCCGAAACGATCCACGCCGCCCCGATCGGACTGCAACTGCACTCGAACAACGTCAAGCAAGAGATTCAGTTCAAAGGGCTAACGATCGAAACCTTCCCGAAGGAAGACAAATTGCTGTCGGTGAAGTAGATTTTCACTCCGGTGCGTAGACCGTTCGGCCGCCATCGACCGCGAGAAACGCACCCGTTATGAAGTCGTTATCGACGAACGAAAGAACCGCCAGCGCGATGTGCTCTGGCGTTCCTTCTCGCTTTACGAGCGTCGCCTGAATGCTCGCTCGTTTGTCCGCGTCCGGCATATCTGGCGGCAACATCACTGGCCCCGGCAGGATCGCATTCACTCGCACATTCGGGTTCCGGCTCCCGAGTTCGACCGCCATATTGCGCGTGATCGCACTCACCGCCCCCTTGCTCGGGAAGTACGCCGCGTAGTTCAAATACGGTCGCACTTCCGCCCAGTCGCCGATGTTCACGATCACCCCACCGTCGGGTTGCCCCACCATCAGTAACCCGACCTGCTGACAGCAGAGGAACGTGCCGAGCGCGTTGGTATCGAAGTGCATCCGCACATCGGCGGCGGTGACCGATTCGAGCGGTTTGCTCTCCCAGACGGCCGCCGAGTTCACGAGCAGATCGACGCGGCCAAACCGTGCGATTACGCCGAGCACCATCGCACCGACTTCGTCTTCGTTCGCCAAATCCGCTTGAAATGCGGACACCTCGACGCCATGCAACTTCAACGCGGCCACGGTTTCGTCGGCCTCGGCTTTCGACGTGCGATAGTGAATCGCAATCGCGTACCCCCGTTTGGCGAGCGCCTCCGCAACGACCGCCCCGACCCGCTTCTTGCCACTGCCCGTAACGAGCGCCACACGCTTTTGCGACATACCAGAGACCTTATTTGAAATGCGAGTATTGCCCACAGGAAGGATAGTCGCAGCACCTTGCGTGCCAACAAATATCCGCTGACATAGAATAAAATTTGCTGTTGCCTTTCGACGTTCGCGACGAGAACCAGGGCGTTCAGATGCGGCGAAGGCGAATGTTGCGTATCGCACGGATTGTCGCCATTGGCCTTCTGCTCTGCTGCGGCTATTCCAACTGAGCAGGTACGAACGCCTAGAGCGGATTTATCCGCACTAATCCAAGGACTTGGAAGTGTACGGTCGGCGGTTGGAGTCAGGGACGTGCTGTTTGTCGAGGGCCGTAGGTACGCCGTCCCACACCAGCGGGTTCGACTCGGTGCTGCCGGAGTTGGCCAAGGTCGTTAACAAGCCAAAAGCTAGGTGGCGACAACTTTTCCCCACCTGGGGCATGTGCTACATGCCATGGTGGCTGAACCCTTAAATCCGGCATGGCAGCCGACGGCGGATACAATTGAGTTCTCAAATTGTATCCGCCGCCTGTATCAGCTAGGCCTCACCGCAAAAAAGGGCGGTGCGGAATGTAAGGATTGATCGCGCAGGCGTAGCATCCTGAACGGCCCCTACAGGCAACGCCGTGAAGGATTTCCACGTAGCCCTCTCGCTCCGCGAGAGGGCAGCAAAAACCATCGCAACGGAATGTATTTGCGGTCAACACAACTCATACTCGCTTACCTCTTGCGGAGCGAGAGGGCTACATAAGAATCACCTTTCACTCCAATATCTGTCGCGGAAACCGTAAAATACAAGCGAAATAATTCTTCACGGCGTTGCCCTTCAGCAGCAACTTCGCATACTTACTTGGGAGTGAGAGTATCAGTTACAGCCGGGAATGCAAACCGGCACGTAGCGACGTACGCAGGTGGTGACGGTGTACGCTTCCATTTCGCACGTTGTGATCGGCACCATTCGGCACGATTGCACCGCTTCCATTCGGCACGAGGTCCGCGTCACATAACGCACGTGGGTCTCGGGCACGCACCGCGTCACGCATTGGCGAACGACCTTCTGGTGTTGCTCGGGGACCATGCGGCACGTCGTGTACGGGATGTGCCGAACGCGCTGCTCGGGGACGCATTCCGTGGTGCGACGAACTTCCTGGCGAACGTGATCTTCGCGAACGGTACGGCACGTCGTGTAAGGCACATTGCGAACATAAGTTTCGGGCACGTTGTAACAGTTGCGGCGCGTTTCGTAGCGAACGTGATCGTGCTTGACGATCTGGCAGGTCGTGTACGGGATCTGAACCGTTTTCGTTTCGGGCACGCTGTAACAGCGGCGTTTCGTAACCATTCGCGTGTTCTGCTGCGGCACCACGCGGCAGGTCGTGTACGGAATTTGTCGAACGTGCTCTTGTGCCACCTTGTAGCAACGCTGCTTCGTGACCATCTGCGTGTGTTGGCGGCATTCCATTCTGCAAGTCGTATACGGAATCTGCACGACGCGTTCTTCGGCCACTCGGTAGCAGTTTTGGCGGGTCACCATTTGCGTGTGTTCTTGGCGTTCCATGCGGCAAGTCGTGTGGGTGCGGGGCTGCATGACGGTGTAAGGCACCGTTCGGCAGACGGGAATTTGCACGGTGGTGCAAACCGGCTTTCGCACGTAGTGCGTTTCGTTCACCGTCTGGAATTCCTCGGTCGGCACCCACACTTGTCGGCAGACCGTGCGGCTCGGGCACTGCACTTGTTGCTGAACGACTGGACCGGGGCAGTAGCGACTCGTGCAGGTACACGGGTCGAATACGCAGGTGCCGGGCATCCGCACGCACTGGGTGACGACTGGCCCCGGAATCTCTTCCTGAATCGTGTCGTAATGCCCCGAACAGACGCGATTAATTTTCTGTGTGATTACCGGTTCGCATGTGTAACTCGTGCGGGTTTCCGTGCGGTAATCGGTCTCGGTGCGGTACATCGTAACGGGGGTGTGCGTCGTGTGGTTCTCGTACACGGGGCGATACGTGTAGTGCGTAACGGGCACCTGATAGTTTTGCACTTCGTTGCGGTACGTCGTGTAGCGATGTTCGCGACAGTGTTGCTCGTAAACCGGGTGCTGCGTGGTGTGCGTGACGGGTACTTGATAGCATTCGACCTGCGTGTGGTACGTCGTGTATCGCTGTTCGCGAACGTGCTGATCGTACACGGTGCTGTACGTCGTGTAGCACTCGGGAACTTGATACTCTTCCACGACGGGGCGGTTCACCGTGTAGCATTGTTCCCGCATATGCTGTTGGTAAACCCGCTCGTACGTCGAGTACGGAATCGACACTTGGTAGTCTTGCACGACTTGACGATTCACCGTGTACGGCACTTGGCGAACGTGCTGCTCGACGATCTGGCGGTGCGTCGAATACGGGATCGAGACGGTGTATTCGCGAGCGTACGGCACGTTGACCGTGTAGCGTTCTTCGCGAACTTGGGACTCGTAGATCGGGCGGTTCACGGTGTACGTTTGCACCGTGTCGAACGCTTCGACAACCTGGCGATTCACCGTGTACGGCACCGCTTCGACGTGGTTTTCGTGAATGGGCCGATACGTCGTGTGCGGTTGCGCCTGCATGACCGTGCGTTGCACGGGGCGGTAGCGAACTTCCGATTGTTGCTCGACGACTGACTGATACTGCACCGTCGGTGCCATGACCGGCATACACTGCTCGGCGGCCACGCAGGGTCGCGGGTAACGGCACAGACCGCAGTGCGCCGCTTGTAAGTTGCTAAACGAGCCTGCACCCAACAGTGCAAACATCGCAACGCTCAACGTAGTCCGGTTCATACAGTACCCCACATCGTGGCGGTCCATCGTGTTGAAGTAACGCCGCCAATATCGCGACACAATTCCGTCCGTACAATCTGCCTTGTCGTTTGCGTCGGGCCAACTCGGGTTGCTACGTTCCACCCGAATTCCCCACCTCCCCCGACCGCGAAACTGACACGGTCCCCCGCATCGTCTCACAATGATTGCTGTGCCCTTCCGGATTAACCGACACCGCCCTTACGAGCCGCCGGGTTGATCCGGTTTATCCCTGTGGCTCGTAAATATCCATCCACACGAATGACATAAGTCGGATTTTGCGGAGTGTCGTGAAACGACGTCCAAATGATGTGGTACAAAACGAGGTGTTAACGTGGGCACGTTAAAAACGGGCACGGTTCAATTCGTGGCGATTCTGACCGTCGAAAAATCGCCTATGCCATCAGGTGACGGCGTTCGCCATCAATCAAGGTGTCGTTCCCGTTAGCAGTTGGCTGATGTTCTCCGAGCGGATCGTTTCGGCAGTGGTGCTGAATCGGAAGTTCTGCGTGAGGTAACGCGTAATGGCGTCGCCGGGTTTCTCTTGAAGGACGAGGAAGTCGTCTGGCAGAATGCGAATCCGTTCGCGCGGATCTTTGAGTGCGAGCGAGAGATCGACGCGGATCGGTAACTGTTGGCCGTTCGGCATTTTTCGCAGCACCGTACACAACACGGGCGAAGGCGTTCCCAAGCCACTTGCAAACGATTGCGCGATGAATGCATTCTGCGTGAAGCCCCCGTTGACGAGCGGCCCACCGACGAGCGCGATCGCTTGAAGTACGTTCAAGTCGTAGTCGCGCGGCAGCGTGACTTGCCGCGAACCGAGCACGCCACCGGTGTAAAACTGTTCCGAATCGCGGGCGAGTATCGAGACCACATCGCCATCGCCGAGCGTGATGTCCGCTTCGGAAATCGCGAGTGGTTCATCGGGGTAAATCCGCAACGGAATGCGCGTAACGCCCTTCAGCGGATCGGCCGGATCGTACAGCCCGCGTTGGATGATGACCTCGTTTTTCGCATCGAGGCCCGGCGGACCGCCACTCTGGTTCAACGCACGGAGTACGTCGTTTTTGTACGCTTCGAGCGACACCGTTACGCCGTTGCGCTTGTTCGCACTGGTGATAACGCCACCCGCGGCGGTAGTGGGAATACCAACGGTGTCTTCGCGAATAACGAGCACCTGATAACGCCGTCGGCGTTGCAGTTGCACGCTGATTTTCGCGGCCCCCTTCTGGAACAGTTTCACGTCGTCTTCGATTGCCTTGCGGACGAGCAATTCGACTTCCGGTACGGTTTTACCCTTCACGGCAATCGGCTGAATTTTCGCGTTCGGCAAGCGGATCGTGCCATCATCGCGGACGGGCACGGGATAGCCGACGGCGGATTCGCCGCCACCCGCATCGGCGAAACTAACGGGGGCTTGCACGGTTTCCGGGCCGAACAGGTCGCCGGCGATCACGGCGAGCACGTCGCCTTTGTCGAGGCGATACGCCGTCGGTTCGGGCCGACGCAATAGCGTCAACGGCGTGGCTTGCTGATCGCTTTTGGGTCGGCCGAGGACTTCGGCCGGAACGCGACGAACGGGTACGCCATCGGCTACGGGATTCGTCAGCGAGGCGCAACCCGTCGCAGCGAAGGCCACAAGGAGTATCGCGAATGCGAGTGTCCGCATCATGGCTTTACCTCCGGTTGCGGCTCGGGCGGCGACGGTAACACCGTGATGTTGAGCGGCGGTGGCATCGGCGTTGCGGAGAGGACGATCGGCACCGTTAGGAATTCGCGTCGCCCCGTCGATTCGGCGATCTGCCCGCCGTACTGGAACCCCATGAAATAATCGCGGACTTTCGTCTGGCCCTCGGCGGTCAGATATTTCTTCCTACGCAGCGAAGTCGGGGGCAGTGTCGGCGGTTGCACGGGACCACCGCGATCGAGAAAATCGAAATACCCATCGCTGAAACCCAACTCATACTCATCGGCGTACGTCTTATGGGCGTGCTTACCGCAAAGTTGCCGCAGGGCCGCGTGAGCATCGGCACGAATCTCGCGCTCCAGCGATTTGTCGCCATGACGCAGATGGTGTTCGTACACGAGGTTGTGCGCGGCCGTCCGCTGGAGGGAACACCCGGCAAGCGAAGAGAGACAAACCAAAATCAGTATCGCTCGCCACACGCGGATGGTTCTCCGACCGTAACGATTGCGCGGAATGCAAGGGCTAGTATTACCATCGGCTTGCTGAGGGCGATGGAATAAGTGAAGTGTTTGAATTCTCCGTGTTTACAGTGTTCGGAGTATCCCGATTGGTGGTTATTATCATTGCAGAATGTCAGGTTGCGTAAACTACGCGAACTGTGCTGCACAAAATCCTGCCCATGATTTCGATCAATTACACTGACGCTTACACCAGATGAGGTTTTACCCAATGTCCCGCCGCAACCGTGCTCAACGCCAGAATCACGTCCAACTGGGTTTCGTTTCGCTCGAATCGCGCGATGTGCCCGCTAGTTTCTACGTCGATCCCTCATTCACAACGGCAGGGAGCACGGTCGACTTCAACGTGGGCCTCCCCAACGAAGCGAAAGGTCTGACCGTTGGCACGAACGCCTTCGCAACGATTGTCGATGCCGTGACGAAAGCGAATGCCGCCGCAGGGTTGGACGATATTAATTTGTCGGCGGCTACGCATCTCGTCGATCCCGGCTTTGGGGCGATTACGCTGACCGAATCGGCCAACATTATCGGGAGTGGCGAAACCTTCACGACAGTCGAAGCGATCGGTAACACGGTGGGGTCGACGAGCGTGGACGGTGCCGTGTTCCAGTTCGCGCCCGGTACGGCAGTCGACGTGTCGAACCTGACTTACGACGGTCGCAGCGGGCTGGGCACCAAAGCGGGTAGCGTGCTGCGTTACGATGCCGCCACCGGCCTCGTATCGAACGTGACGATCCGCAACGTCGGCACTACGAATGGCGGAATCAATCTGGGAATCGGGGTGAACGCGGTCAATGTCGGGGCCAACGTCGATGTCGTTGGCGGGACATTCTTTGGCATCGGTCGTACCGGGGTCAGTTTCAGCGACGGGGCCATGGGCAGTGTTGGCTCGTCGAACTTCACGGGGCTGACGACGCCGGGAATCGTCAATTACGGCATCGAAGCGATCGAATCGAGTTCCGTGACGATCTCCGGAAGTACCTTCGCGAATTACTCGGGTACAAGTGGTACGTTCGACTCGGCCGGCGTGCAAATCGTCGACGACGTGACCTTCGACCTGAGCGGCAACGGCAATAACGCCGATGAGCCATCGACTGCGAAAATCGTCGGGAATTCGTTCAGCAACAACGCGACCGCGATCATTGTCGGCTCCGATGCGACGCTCGATACCAGCACGGCGCTCATCCAGTTCAACAATATCTTCGATAACAAATTCGGCGTACTGGCGAATACCAAGACCGAAGTGAACGCGCTGTTCAACTACTGGGGTTCGGCTGCAGGCCCGCTCGCCAAGGCCAACCTCACCGCCGCGAAGGACAACCCGGCCGGGCTGGCTGCCAGCGAGGTGTCACCGCTCGTGCTCTATCGCGATGCGTCGAACAAAGCGATCAATCTACTCGCCGGGCCGACGCCGGTGGCCGCGATTTCTTCGCCCGATGCCTATCGTGCCGCACTGACGCCAGGAACCGTTACGGTGGCCTCGCCGACAAGTCCATCGAGAACTTCGCCCGTCAACTTCACCGTGACATTCAGCGAAGCGGCTTTCGGCTTCGATGCCGCCGATCTGACCGTTACCGGCCCCGGTTCGCCGATCGTTTCCAGCGTGACGACGACCGACAACAAGGTCTTCACGGTGGCCGTCACGGGGGCAACCGGAACTGGTCCTGTCGTACTGACACTGTTGACGCCAGCCACGGAGAAACTCGCAATCGCGAGCGTGCCCGCCACCACCGTCACGCTGCCGACGATCCGCACGGGGCTAACCGCAGGCTTCACCGCGATCTCGAATACAGCAACAGTGAACTTCGACAACGTCGCCCCGACGGCAATAATCACGCCGCTCGTCGCCTCCAACCCAACGAATGTCAATCCGGTGTCAGCAAAGATCACGTTCAGCGAACCGGTGACGGGGCTGGATGTGTCGGACATCGTTCTCGGCGGCAGCACAACTACGGCAAAGGTTCTCGGCATCGTCCCGAATGCCGATGGAAAGAGTTACGAAGTCATCGTTTCCGGTGATGGTATCGTGACGATTGGTCTGGTGGAGGCCGCTGCGAAAGACGCAGCCGGAAATGGGAATGCCGCCGTAGCGAGCAACTTCATCGCCAACATCGATTTAGACCCGCCGACGATAACAGTGCAGATCCCGACACCTACGGCTACGAAACAAGGGTCGGTATCGGTCGTCATCCAGCTCTCAGGTTCGGTGTCACCCGGTTCGCTCACCATAAGCGACTTCATCCTTGGCGGTACAGCAACGGGTGCAAAGATTACGGCAATCAACACGGGTTTCACTGCGCCCCGTGGCGGTCTAACCTTCGACACCGTCGTCATCGAAGGCATCACTGGGTCGTCCAAGACCGTGACGCTATCTGTGGTGGCAGGGGCGGTAACCGACAGCGCGGGCAACCCCTCGCTGGCAGTAGGGCCTTTCACCGTCGTGACTACGCCGCC
>JAYVXI010000129.1:0-5825 GCA_043785305.1 Limnoglobus sp.
AAAAAGTCGATGCGGATCGTCTTCGACGATGAACTACCCGCGTGGAACTATCGTGCCATACCTATGAAACCGGGAAGTTAATTTCAGACAGTTCCTTACTTGCGCTTCACGATCTTTACCTTGGTGTAGGTGGCATCTTCCGGAAGCCCGTCCAGTTTCTCACCGACCGTCCACTTCTTGTCCGTGGCGATGGCGAGAATAGTGAAGTACTCGCCTTTACCGTCGTCCCCTTCTCCAAACTGTGCGTCCGCCGAGAACGTTTCCCCTTTCCGCGAAACGACTTGCTGGACCCACCAATCGCTGCCGGTAAGCGGGTTGACGAGGACGTACAGGTTCCGCTTTTCGCCCTCGGGCACCTTCCCCTGGATCGTCTCGTTCAAGCCCACCACGGCAATCCCGACGTCGCTCTTGGGAGCGATCAACTCCTTTTTCGGCGGCACCTTCTGATCGACGGACCCGACCTCGACATCGGCAGCCCGAACCGAGCAAGATGTCAGCAGAATTGCCACGACCACGACTAACGCATTCCTCACGATCAGTTCCTCGTTTGGTGATGGGCGAACGATGCCAGGAACTTTCGTTCCTGATACCGAACGTATCGCGCGATGTTCGATTTGTCTATCGACGGCAAGCGAGGAAGGTGCGATTTCATCCAAATGCCAGATCGAACGCTTCGCGGGCAGTCAAAACGGGGTGGATTTCGAGTGCGGCCCTCACTTCGGCGGGCAAGTGTGGGATGATGTCGGCGTTGGCGGCGGGGATCACGACGTGCTTGCGGCCGGCACGGGCGGCGGCGGCGAGCTTGTGTTGCAGCCCGCCGACCGGGCCGACTTCGCCGTGCAATGCGACCTCGCCAGTGAACGCGAAACCGGGCTTCACGGGCTTGTTTGCCAGTGCGGAAACGATCCCTACCGCGAACGCTAAGCCCGCCGACGGGCCATCTTTCGCCTCGGCGATTTTCACTAAGTGGACTGCCACCGTTTGCGATTTCAGACGCTGTTCGGAGATGTCGAACGAGCGGAAATTCGCACGCACCAGGTTGTAAACCGCACGTACCGAATCGCTCAGCGACGAGCCGTGCAAGCCGGTCACTTCGACGCGGGCGGGGCCGTTCAGCGCGGAAACCTGAATCAGAATCACATCGCCACCGAGTTCCTTTTCGCCATCGGTCAGCACGACCAAACCCGTCACCGCACCGACGACGGCCTCGGTATTGAGGCGATCGATGACGATTGTCGTCGTCTTCGGCAGCAAGTCGCGTGCGGTGTGTGCTGCCACACTCACGGGGGCGATCAACCGCGGTTTGAACTCGCCGGGGGCCAACGCGCACAACTGTTGATGCACCCGCTGACGCAGTTCGCAGGCGAACATCGCGACCTCGAGCAACTCTTCCTCTGTGATGTTGCCATCGGGGTAAATGAGTTTGATGAGGCCCGAACCGATACGCTCGATCGCGGTCTGATCGCGTCGCGTCATACCGGGGTGAACCGAGACGCCGGAGATGCGATCCGCGAACGAGTCTTCGCGCATTCGCACGAGCACTTCGCCGAAATAATCGGTGACGAAACCGACGCCGGTGGCAATCGACGACGGGCTGATTTTCGGCACTTCCCAGCCGGGAATGTAGCCGTGCATTCGGTCCTGGAACGCGCTGTCGATCAACTCTTTCGGCAACGGCTCGAGGAGGTTGGCGTAACGCGGGTGCGGCTGTTCGCCATCGACGTCGATATTCCCCGTGAACACGAGGCTGGCATCCGACGCGAAGCCGAGCGCGCCGCGCGAAAACTGGCCGCTTTCCATGAAATCTTTGAGCGTCGAAATCGTCTCTTTGTCGTCGCCGAATGTCGTGTGCGCGATCTCGTCGAAGACGACGACTTTCCGCGTGCCGAGGATGCCGACTTGCTTCGTGGACAAGTTCACGAACAGGTTGGCGGGCGAGGTTTTGCCACCCGACACCGTGAACACACGCGGCGACAAATTCCTTAACAGGAAGGTCTTTCCCGTCTGCCGCGGCCCGAGTTCCATCATGTTGACGTTGCGTTCGACGAGCGGCACCATGCGGGCGAACAGCAGCATCCGCGTACGACGTTCGGGGAAGGCGCTCGCAGCATAACCGGCGCTTTGCAAGACGAGCGCCATCCATTCGTCGGTAGTGAAATTCGCACGGCTCTTGCGGAAGGCATCGAGGTCCGGCGGACCGACCTGAAACGGCGTGAACGCGATCAATTCGTTCGGCGCTTCAGAATTGGATTCCGGCGCGTACTTAACCTTTGCGGTGCCCCACAGGCCACCCAGAAGCAGGCCGGGGTTCTGTTCGGTGATCGTGGCGGGTACGCGAACTTTGTCGTCGCCGAGTGCCGGAACCCGCGCCCAACGCTGACCGCCACGCAAGTCGATGCGAGCTTCGATGATGTCGATGAGCGTGACTTCGCCCTTGCTGAGCAGCTTTTCCTTGACGAGTTCGCGTTGGTCGAGGTCCGGAAGCAGTTCCTTGATCTTCGCCTGAATGTTCGCGAGGTCCGCCTTCCACGTCTCGGGTTTGACGTACTTCGCAATCAGATACTCGGATACATATCGCGGCAACCGCTGAAGCGCCGACTGCTGCGTGAGCGATTTGATGACGACCTTCTCGCCAAGCGCCTCGTGGGTCTTCTTGTCGAGCTCCGTCAGCGGATGTTCGTCGAACACAGACATTTCGCATTCCCCTGGGCGACCGAAAAGCAATCTCCTTACGTTGTAGTGCCATCGGCCCGGACGAAAGAATAAAGTCAAGTCGCAATACTCGCATCGTCGATAGGTCTTACGAGAACGTCAAGAGTTCTGCTGATGGTATCCTTCCGTTATCGGAATCAAAACATGGCCGCACAATTACCCCCCCTCCCAGATTGCCAACGACGATTTGAATTGGCCTGACGATGGTGCGGGACTGAGTGGACCGAAGTCGTTTAGCAACCTCGGGAATGCCTACAACTCGATCAGCCAGATGCTTTGGCCCGAGCGAGTGTTGGTGTATTCGAGCGTATTTGGCCTGCGTCCGAAGCGGTGTTTGGAAATTGGCACGTTTCAGGGTGGTTCGACGTTGCTGATTGTCGCGGCGTTGGACGACATCGGCGATGGGAAATTGATCTGCGTCGACCCGTACCCGAAGGTGACGCCCGAGAATTGGGCGAAGGTTTCGCACCGGGCGACGATGATTCAAGCGCTGTCGCCGGAAGCGTTAGCGATGGCCGAAATCGCTGCGGGCGGGAAGTTCGACTGGGCGCTCATCGACGGCGAGCACGATTACAATTCGCTCGTTCGCGACCTCGAAGGCACGTTGACCGTTCTCGACGATCGAGCGTACATTCTGTTACACGACGCGAACTACGTCGGCGTCGATACCGGGTTGCGGGACATGTATGCCGAGCATCCGAACTGACCGACCTCGGAATGATGTCGACGACGCGGGTGCCGGACCCGCAGACGCCGGGGATTTTCTGGGGTGGCATCCGCATGGCTTGCTACGACCGGCGGAAGTAACTACTAAACGGGCTTCTTTTCGCCCTTTTCAACGGGTGGACGTTCGGGGCGGTTGCCGCCCTTATCGCCACTGGTCGAGTCATTTCTGAGAAATGGAAATCGTGCCACTCGTATTGGTGAACGGATAAAACCCATTTGCATGTGCAGGATCATTTGCAAGCAACGGAATCGTTTGCAACTCCGCAGTAGTTGGCCATGTCTAGAAGAGCCTTCTCGGAGTGATTATGGCGACCGGATACCGGCTATTAAAATTTGGATTCCAGTAATTCTCATTCGGATAAACTGGTGTGTTAGCAAAAGTGGAGTAGTCAGTACTTTACCCCAGGCCGCCGCGATGACACAGTCTACCACAAAACCCCTCTCCTTTTCCCGTGCGAATCGACGCAAAATCGACGTTAATTTCTAGGCGGGCGTCGTTACCAACGACGCGGGACTCTTGCTCCTCCGCGAAGCCGATCGATGCGGCGATCCCCGATCCGCGTTCGCCACACTCACCGTCCACAACCAACGTACGCTCGTCGCCCAATGCGTTTTCGGAATCGCCGACGGAAACCTGCAAATCGCTACGCATTCGCTGAATCGGCTACGGTTTCAGCCAGCGGTCCATAAATTCGTAAGCAACTTTTCGCTCCGGCTCGGGCCATTCGTGGCCTGCATCGGGATAGACTGCCTTCAACTTGTCTGGCACGCCGAGCGCCTGATAGACCGGCTCCAACTTCGCGATCACGTCTTTCACGCCGGAAACTTCAAAGTTGGAATCCTTCATCGGCGACATCGCGAAGAACGCGCGCGGGGCGATTGCCGACACGACATCGTCGAAGTCGAACGGCATCTTTTTCGGGTCGTTGCCGAACTCCGAGGCGATTCTCGGCATGTAGCGATCGCTCGTCCAGCCCTTCAGATTGCCGCCGTAATATTTGTGGAAACTGTTGAAGCCGCAACTCGAAACGACGACCTTCAGCCGCTCGTCGAACGCCGCCGTGAACAGGCTGTTGTGCCCGCCGAGCGAATGGCCGATCACCGCGATGCGTTCGCCATCGACTTCGGGTAACGTCTGCAACAGATCGACCGCCCGCATGTTGTTCCAGATCGCTTTCATCGTTCCCGACTGGTACAACCCGGCTTTGAACGCCGCTTGAAAATCGTATTTGTACTCGCCGAAACTCGGGTAATCCGGCGCGAGACAGACGTAGCCGCGGATCGCGAGGTGCAACGCCTGTTGCTTCGATTCCTGTTTGCCGAGGCCGACCGGTTCGTCTTTACCGATGTCGATCGTTTGGTGCAGGCAGAGCGCAGCGGGTCGTTTGCCAGTCGTTTTGGGGATCAGCAACCACGCCGGAACGCGGTCGCCTTTCTCGGTGGCGAACGTGATTTTCTTCCGCGTGCCCCAGACGAACGATTCCTCGGAGACGATCTTCACATCGAGGGGCACTTTGCGATCCTCGCCGGGCAACGGCCCCATCGCGCGTTCCATTTTCCGAAGCAGTGCCGCACGATCCGGCGGGGCCGCCACCGCGACGGCGACACTGGTAAAGCTAGCTACCAGTACCAAAACATACCGCATAGTCGTCTCCTCGCGCATTTGCTTTTCGTACAATGCTACCGTCCACGTTGGCTGTCGAACTCACTGAGATTACCATGCGGCGAACGGTCCTGAAATCGAAAATCCATCGCGCGATCGTAACGGAGACGAACATCCATTACGAGGGAAGCCTCAGCATCGATGCAGACCTGCTCGATGCGGCGGACATCCTGCCATTCGAGCAAATTCACGTGTGGGATGTGACGAACGGCAGCCGCATCATCACGTACGCCATCCTCGGCGAGCGTGGCACCGGCATCATTCAGGTCAACGGCGGTGGCACGCACCACATCAAGAAAGGCGATGTCGTCATCATCGCCACCTTCACCGATTTGAAGAGCCGCGACGCGAAGAAGCACAAACCGCGTGTGATCTTCGTGGATCGCGAAAACCACGTCAAAGAAGCCGACGACCGCGATAACGACGTCGATGCGACGGAGGATTTACCCGCCGCTCCGCCCGTGGAACCGGTCGCCAAACCGCGCCGTACGAGGAAGCGAAAACCGAGCGAGTGACGAAGCCCTGGACTCATTCCCTCAAATCGGAATCGACCGACCACACCAACGACTTACGTCCGATTTCGACGGACGCGATCTGCAAACAACATCTTCTTGAGTATCGACGGACATTCGCGTATCGTAATTGCATCTGGTGCCCATTGTCTTGCCTCTCCCATTTGCGAGGTTCACCATGCGTCACTCTCACGCGCTGACTCGGCAATCGA
>JAYVXI010000130.1:0-17457 GCA_043785305.1 Limnoglobus sp.
TATGTACATATTCTTGCTCTATATCGAGTACAATTTTGCCTACGGCAGGCCCGCCCACTTTCGCAAGATCCATTCGAGCGATAGCAGAATCAGGAACAAACCGAACGCCCACCACGATTGCCGGAGGGGGCGTTCGATGAAATACTCGCGGGTGGCCGACTGTGCCGCGAGCGTTTCGAGGAGTTCTTTCGCGTTTTCGATGCCGTAGACTTTGCCGTTACCCGCTTGTGCGAGATCTTCCAGCAGTGGCAAGTTCGCGGCGAGATCGACGAGTTCCTCGTTGTCGGGTGGCGCGACCTCGAACGGGCAGCGTAGCGTGAGGGCGCGGCCATCGGGGCCGGGTGGCCCTTGGAGTTGGTCGGCCCATTCGGGCACTTCGAGTTCCACCGCATACCGGCCCGGCGTGAGATCGTTGACCTTGCCCATGAGGTCGCGCGGGCGGCCTTCGGGGTGCGCCAACGCGATCAACCCCGCTGGCGATTCCTTGCCGCCCGCTTCCTCGGGTAGCCGTACGATCTTCGCGTTCTTCACCGCGTTCGGCGTGAGTTTCTTGACCGCCTCCGCCGTGCGTGCCACGACTTCCACGGCTTGCCCGCCAACGTAAACGGGTTCCCGCGTACCGAAGCGGATCGTGCCCGCCGCGTTGATGACGGGCAGCAACCGGTCCGATGCCGCCCACTGCGCCACCTGCCCCCAAAAGCGATGGTGGAAGTAGTCGCCGGTTTTGTACCGCCAGCGCCACGTCGAATCGATGCCGACGTAAAGCACGCGCCCGAAGCCGTAACTTTGCCGTGCGATTGCGGCACGATCTTTCGCCGCCCCGCCAGGGATCGCCGCGAGCGCCTCCGCGCCGTCTTTGAGTTCGCCGATCGCGGCCCAGTAATGCTGTGGGAAACGCTCCCAGGCCAGGCGATTCTCCGCGCCGCTGTCGCCCATCGAAAGGAACCAACTCCGCTCGCCTTCGGGCGTGATGTTGAGCGGGAAGCCTTCCTCACTGTCGAACGGCTTCGGGTTGCGGATCGGCAGGAGTTTGCGAAACGGCTCGTTATCGCCATCGGCGTACGCCATCGGCATCGCCCGTTTCCCCGCGATGAACACTAGCGTGCCACCCGATTCGGCCACGTACTTTTCAATCGCTTCGCGCTGGGCGGGCGTCATCTGCCCCGCTTCGACGTCGCCGAGGATGATGCAGTCGTACGCGGAAAGCACTTCGAGATCGTCGGGGAGTTGCTTGGCGGGCGTGCCCATTTTGCGGAGTTCCTCGTCGTTGATTCGGCCGAGTCGCGGCTGGCGGAACACGATGCTGCGAATGTCCATGTTCGGATCGCGGCCGAGGCAAGTGTGCAAGTAGTGAAACTCCCAGCGCGATTCGCCGTCGATCAGCAAAACCTTCGCGCGATCCTTGACGACGTTCACCCGGACCGTGCGTCGGTTGTTCTCGGGGAAGCGATCTTTCTCGCCGCCGTCGGCAGTGACGGTCATCAGTTGCGGGCCGGGCGTGTCCATCTTCGTTTTGAACGTCAGTGGGTAAATCGTGTCGGTACCGTCGTGGTCGATCGTTTGGTTTTGCGATGGTTTCTTCGTGCCATCGGACTGTTCGGGGAAGTCAATTTTGACTTCGATCTTACCAGCGGGCCACCCGGTGACGCGCACGCCGACCTCGATCGGCACGATGCTTCCCTTGAACACGGTCGATGCTTGCGCCTGTGCGGTAATCAGCGCGATGTCGGCCGGCGGGTCTTTCGGTGCAATCGCGACCGAGTATATCGGTACGCCGCGCTGGCCGAGTTCGCGGGCACGCACGATCGGCGATTCGCCCCAGTTGTGCCGACCGTCGGTGAGCAACACGACGCCGAGCAGTTTCGGCCCCGTGGCATCGGCACTATCCGCCACTGATTCCGCCGCCTTCGCCAGCGGCAGTTTCAAATCGGTGTAAAGTGTCCGCGATTTGTCGCCGCCCACCGGTAATAGCAACGCTTGCAGTCGCTTCGCGTCGAGCGGTAGGTTGGAGAGATCTTTACCGAAGCCGAGCAACTCTACCGTGTGTTTCTGACGCAGTCCTTCGAGCAAGCCGAGGCCCTCGGGCGTGAGCAGCTTCAGGCAGATTTGCATCCGCGTCGTGTCGTCGAGAATCTTCATGACCTTGTCGAATCGCTCGCGTTCGGCCTCGCCACCGAGCAGCGCGAAGCGCGGCTTCCCGATCGTCTCGCAGTCTTTCGCCCACGCTTCGAGTTGGTTGTCGCTAGCCAGTTCGGGCACGAGTTGCAGCACTTTCGCGATGCGGAGTTTTTCCTGTGCCGGTCGATTCGGGTCGGTCACCTTCATGCTGTCCGAGCGATCGATCGCGATAATCACCCGCCCCGGCACTTCCTCGGTGATCGATCGTGCGAGTATCGGCTCGAATGCGAGCATCGCAAAAATAGCAGCGAAGATCGCGAGCCGCAGGCCGAGCAAAGCGAACGCGAACCGCCGAGAGATGAGCTTCAGTTCGTAGCGGTACAACCAAATCAGCAACGCGAACCCGAAGCCGAGCGAGAACAGCGTGAACGCGACCCGCAGACCGGTCGACGAACCCGGAAACGGCAACGCGAGTCGCAACATCGCATCGGTAAACGGCAAGCGAATCGGCGTCATCGCACGGACCTCAGAACTACACGTGATTGCACTGAGTATATCCCCAGGGCACGTCGTTCGCGTCAGGATTTTTCGATCGAATGAAATGGCGGGTCGATTTGCTAGAATAACATCGGTATCAGCGAAAGCGGGATGTTCTCTATGCGACAGAATTGCCCGAAGTGCGAACGCCCGCTCTCGATCACGAGCGATGCCCGTTTCTGCATGTACTGCGGCCAGCGAATCGAAAGTACCTCGCCCCCCTCGTCGGACCCCAACGAAACGGCCGATTTCCAGCACATCGTCCCTTCGTTTGCAGCCGGGAATGAACTACCCCCCGCGATGTCGGAGATCGACCGCGTCGGCAACTATCGCCTGATTCGCCCACTCGGTTCGGGTGGAATGGGCAGCGTTTACGAAGCCGAATCCGAAGATAGCGGCGAGCGAGTGGCGGTGAAGTTGCTGAATTCCTCGCTATCGTCGAACCCGCGTTCGGTCGAGCGATTCAAGCAGGAAGGGCGTCTCGCGAGCCAAATCAGCCACCCGCGTTGCGTGTTCGTGTACGGTGCCGACGCCGACGCCGGCCGCCCGTTTATCGTCATGGAACTGATGCCGGGCAGCACGCTGAAAGATCTCGTCGATCGCGTCGGGCCACTGAAAGCCGAAGATGCGCTCACGCGAATCCTCGATGTCATCGACGGCCTCATCGAAGCGCATCGCCTCGGCGTGTTGCACCGCGATGTGAAACCGTCGAACTGCTTTCTGACCGCCGACGACCGCGTCAAGATCGGCGACTTCGGCTTGTCGAAATCGCTCGATCATTCGGATGCCGACAAACAACTCACGCACTCCGGCGCGTTCCTCGGCACCGTGTTGTTCGCGTCGCCGGAACAGATTCGCGGGCAGGAAGTCGGCTACGATTCGGATGTCTATTCCGTCTGCGCGACGCTATATTATCTGCTCGTGGGCAAGGCCCCGTATCAGCACGAAAGCATCACGGCGGCGCTCGCACGGGCGATCTCCGAACCCGCACCGACGATCCGCGACAAGCAACCCGACGTCTCGCGTGCGCTCCAAAGCATCGTTCGCCGCGGCCTCGACCGCGACCGGACCCGACGCTGGAACACGCTCGAAGAACTCCGCAACTCCCTCAAGGAACTCCTGCCCTCGGAGCAGTTGCCGGCGCGAACCCGCTCGATCCTGGCCGCGTATCTCATCGACTGTTTAGTGCTCATGATTCTGGTGCAAATCCCGATCGAACTGTTTGAACTGAACCTGTTCGGCTGGCAGAAAACGGCGATCTGGCAAGGCGCACTCGACCCGTTCGTCTGGATTGGCAGCTTCAGCTACTTCGCGATCCTCGAAGGCCTGTTCGGCATGACGGTGGGCAAGTACGCCCTGCGGATTCGCGTGTGTCGAATCGGACTCGGCGGCCCGCCCGGCGTGAAGGTCGCCGCGATACGCGCGTTCGTCTTTTCGGCGTTCTGGCTCGTCATCGCGAGCATTTGTATCGCGTTGTTGACGTTCAAAAAGATCGGTCCGATACTCGCCCTCGTCGTCTTCGTAGTCGGGTTGGGCGCGATCGTGTACCCGATGTTTCGCCGCCGCGATTTTCGTAGCTGGCACGACGTTCTCAGCGGGTGCCGCATCGTGCAGTGCGGGCGTCTGCCGCACCAAGTTCGCTTGCTCAGCCACTATCCGAATCCGCTCGAACTCCCCGCGAAGTTGCCGTTAGGTTTGCCGAGCGAAGTCGGTGGCTTCGTCGTTCGCGGCGAACTTCCCCACCAGGCGCACGGCGAACGATTGTGGCTCGCCGAAGATACCTCGCTATACCGTCGCGTCTTCCTTTTGTTGAAACCGATCGCCGCCGTCGCCACGGATGTTACCGAATCGCCCGTCCGGCCGACGCGGCTCCGGTCGGTCGGCTGGGGCGAGCACGAATGGAACGGCGAAACCTACGAGTGGACCGCGTACGTCGTCCCCTCCGGCTCGCCACTCGTCGATGTGGTCACCGCCGACAAACCGCTCTCGTGGCCCGACGCGCGATTGCTGTTAGAACAAGTCGTCGAAGAACTCATCACCGCAGAAACGGACGGCACATTACCGCCACGGCTCGGGATCGATCAACTCTGGGTCGAAGCCACAGGCCGCATCCATCTGCTCGAATTCCCGATCCCCACGGGCGCAGAGCTACCCGTGAGTGCCACGACGCCGATCGGTCTCATTCGGCAGGTGGCCACGCTCGTTCTCGAAGGGAAGCCGCGCGAGAATGGCGGGCGAATTCTCGCGCCGTTGCCGTCGCACGCCTCGCGGACGACGGACAAGTTGTTCGATGCGGATGCGCCGTTCGCGGATGTTTGCGAAGTCCAAAAGGAGCTTGCCGATAGCCACGCCAGCCCGCCGAAAGTGACGACGAGTATGCGCGTCGTTCACATCGGTTACGTCGGCTTGCTCTCCGGAGTCGGCGTTGTATTGCTGCTGGCCATGATCGTCGGCTACCCGTTCCTGATCGCATTACGAGAGACAAACAACGCCAATTCTTACAAGACGATGCTAACGGGACTCGGCTCGGCAGAGGTCGTGCAAAAATGGTCGGCCGCATCGCCATACCTCGCCCAGGAACTGTCACCCGAACGGCTCGCGAATTTGAAAGTGCAATGGCATACTTCGCACGAACAGTATCGCGATGATGGCATCCACCGTGCGAAAACACTCGCCGCGCCGGAACGCTGGTTGCTGGAATCCGCGACGAATGACGACCCCGAGAATCCCGACGATCCACGCGACATACCGATCTGGCAAGTTGTGAATCTCACTAGGCTGAGTACGCAGCCCGCCATCGGCGATCCATCGGGAAGAGGCTCGATCGTCACACTCGCGATGATCGTGGCCGGTTTCATCGCGTTTGCGTTCGCGCTTCGCGGTGGCCTGTCTTACCAACTCTCCGGCATCTCGCTCGTCACTCGCGACGGTCGCCCCGCCGGTCGGTTTCGCTGCTCTTGGCGGGAATGCCTCATCTGGCTGCCGTTCCTGTTCGTGCTCGGCGTGCTGCTTTCGATCCAACGTTTCAGTCCCGAGTGGTTTTTCGGCCGAATGATTTTCTCCGGCATCGCGGTCGGAATACCAATCGCCTACGCGGTCCTCGGCGCACGCTTCCCCGAACGCGGCCCACACGATCGACTCGCAAAAACCTACCCCGTGCCGATGTGAGAATTGCTACACCCGCCACTGCCCTGCGAACATCGTTCGCCGCTCGCTGCGGATCGCTCGCTCGCTCAACAGCAATTCGTGCGGCTCCTCGTCGCTTTTCGGCAATGGCACGATAACCAGGTCGGCGGACTTTCCGGCTTCCAGGCTGCCGCAGACGTTCGCGTAGCCGAGCGACTCCGCACCCGCTAGTGTGGCCATTCGCAAAATCTCCGCGCCGCTGACATCGGGGTGGCAGTGCTTCGCGAATCGCGCCTCGGCGAGTACGTCGAGATCGGGGTTCGAGGCGAGACTATCGGTGCCGAGCGCGATGCGGAACCCGCGATCGAGGTACTGGCGCAACGGATACGGCGAATGCCCGAAGGCGGCGTGCGTTCGCGGGCAGTAGGCCATCGATTGCTGCGGCGAAAGCGAAATCGTGTCGGGAAGATAGTTGCCGTGCGCGAAGATCGCCGCAGGCAGTGCGTCGACGATCTGCTCGATGCTGTTCGCCAAAGCGTCCGGGTCGTAAATGCCGAGTTGTTGCAGGAAGCGCACGAACGGCCCGGTGCGTCGTTCGATCAGTTCGATTTCGGCTCGCGTTTCCGCAAGGTGCGTCGCCATCGGCAACGCGAACTTCGCCAATCGTTCAAATGCACTCGCACGCACACTGTACGGAGCATGCGGACTGACACCAGGGCAACAGTTGGCGGTGGGCGCGATCGCGTTCAACCAATGGCGGAGTGCTTCGTGCGATTGATCGGCGCGCGATTGCGAGATGCCGATTGCTTCCCAAAACACGACTGCACGCATCGGCGCGTTGGATAGCGCCGCCCAACTCTGGCCGTTTGCCGCGATGTCGCCGACGAGCGTGGTGCCATACTTTTGGCATTCGCAAATGCCAACGCGAATATCGGCTTCGGTCGTCGTGCATTGGCTGCGATACGCGATCACACTTTGGAGCCAATCGGTGAAGCGGTCAACCGTAGTTGGGGGTATCAACCCACGTGCGCCGCTGAGGTCGAGGTGGATGTGCGCGTTGACGAGGCCGGGGATAATCGCGACGTCCCCGAGGTCTTCATCGGCGGTGCGAATGCCGTGGGGTTCGACCGCGAGAATCGTGCCATTTTGGATCGCGATCGTGCCGTTCGGCAACGGTGGCCCGGATACCGGAAAGAGCCACCGTGCCGTGAGCGTGTGCGGCCTCACGCGAGAAGTGCCTTGACAACTTGCGATTTCTCGACGCCCGTGAGTTTCTGATCGAGTCCCTGATAGCGGTAGGTAAAGCGTTCGTTATCGAGGCCGAGCAGGTGCAGCACCGTGGCGTGGAAGTCGTGAACGGGCACGGGATCTTTGACGATGTTGTAACTGAAGTCGTCGGTTTCGCCGTACGTGAGGCCACCCTTAATGCCACCGCCCGCCGCCCACATACTGAAGCAGCGCGGGTGGTGGTCGCGGCCGTAGTTCGTCTTCGTCAGGCCGCCCTGGCTGTAGATCGTACGCCCGAATTCGCCGCCCCAGATCACCATCGTGCTATCGAGCATCCCGCGTTGTTTCAGGTCTTGAATCAGCGCGTAGCACGGTTGATCGACGTCGCGACACTGGTCTTTCATGCGACCCGTGAGGTTGCCGTGGTGGTCCCAGTTATTGTGGTAAACCTGCACGAAGCGGACGCCCTTTTCGACGAGCTTGCGGGCCATGAGTGCGGTGTTAGCGAAGGTGCCGGGCTTCTTGACATCAGGGCCGTACATGTCGAGCGTCTTCGCGGTTTCCTTGTTCAAGTCGACGAGGTCCGGCACGCTCGTCTGCATCCGGTACGCCATTTCGTACTGCTGAATGCGGGTGTGCGTTTCGGGGTCGCCGACCTGCGCGAGCGTCATTTCGTTCAGTTTTTTCAGGCCATCGAGCGTCTTACGGCGAACGTCCGACGACACGCCCGGCGGGTTGTTGATGAACAAAATCGGGTCGCCCTTAGCGCGGAACGACACGCCCGCATGTTCGCCCGGCAAGAAGCCCGATTGCCACAACCGCGCGGAAATCGCCTGCACTTGCTCCTGGTTCGATGGCACCGCGACCATCACCACGAACGTCGGCATGTTCTGGTTCAGCGAGCCGAGGCCGTAGCTCATCCACGAGCCGAGACACGGCTTGCCCGTCACCTGGTTGCCGGTCTGCATGAACGTGATCGCGGGTTCGTGATTGATCGCTTCGGTGTGCATCGAACGGATGATGCACATGTCGTCGATCATCTTCGCCTTCCACGGGAGCATCTCGGAAAGCCACGAGCCGCTCTTGCCGTGTTGGGCGAATTTGAAGATCGACGGCGCGATCGGGAACCGCGCTTGTCCCGATGTCATCGTCGTCAGGCGTTGGCCGTTGCGGATCGATTCGGGCAGGTCTTTGTCGTACCAATCTTGCATCTTCGGTTTGGGGTCGAAGAGATCCATCTGTGCGGGGCCGCCGACCATGTGCAGATAGATGATGTTCTTGCACTTCGCGGGAAAGTGCGTCTCGGGGAGCGCGGCATTGAAGCCCGTAGCCGTACCGCTGACTTTCGCAGGGGCCGCCGCCGAGGCGCTCACGGTCGCCAGCGCCGCCGCACCGAGGCCGAAGCCGGTCGATGCAAAGAACTGACGCCGCGTCTGGCTCGTGATGTATTCGCGGAACGCCGATTCGTTAGAAAGAGCACGATCGAGAGGGTGCATGGCGGAGACCTCCGGAGAATAATCGTTCGATTCGCGGTGAGCATTTGCCATCACCCCACGAACAACCAGTTTATGTAACGATACACCATAAGCACTTGCAATCCAAGACATGCGACGAGCGAAGCGCGGAACAGCAACCGGCTTCGCAAGCAGTCGGCCATCTCGATGAATGCCGGGAAACACGCGAGTACGATGCGTTGCATGCTCAGCAGCGAGCCGGTGGAGAGGCCCTGAATCACGGGAAAGAGGATCAAAAACCCGCACAGGAACCCGCGTTTGAACCACGCCCGGATGCCCAACGCGAGGAAGCCGAAGGTACACAGCACTTCTGCGCCGAGGTTTTTCCGTTCGAGGATCCACTCCGCAGATTGCACGAACCCCGCCCGCGACGGTGGCACGCGCCCCCAACCGACGTGCGACAGCGGATGGGCGAAAAACTCGCCGGTGACGCTTTGCAGATAGAAGCAAAACATCAGCACACCGAGGATGTTGCCAAACCCGACGAATAGCACTTTCCATAACGGTTTTCGCTCGGCGCGTGGTAGCTGAAACCATTCGAGAAACAGGCCCAGGCCCACCGCCAACGTCGTCAAGCGTGCCGTACCCGCCAGGGCTAACGCCAAGGCTGTCAGCAAAATGCGATCGCGCCGCCACGCCCACAGTGCCAGGCTGCAAAAGCAAAACGCGAACGCTTCGTGGTACGGTGCCGAGAAAAACAGGCCGAACGGGAACGCCACAACTAACCAACACGCCCGGCGAGTCAGTTCCCCATCTTGGGTCACGTCGAACACCCACTTGCCGAAAAATCCGAGGCCGACGACGAACACGATATTCGGTAAGAGTAAACCCGCCCAATACGGGTCGATGCCGATGCGCTGGGCACCCGCCATACACGTCGGCAGCAGTGGCATGAAGGCAGCCGTACACTTCCCATTCGGCTCATAGCGATAGCCGATTCGCAGAATCTCCGCATACCAATTGGCATCGAACCGGTACCACGGCTCGACGATCGGGTGCGATCCGCGCGACAGCAACTCGGCTTGGGCATCGTTGGGGTACGAAGCCTCCATGCTGGGCTGTTCCGGCGTGCCGATGTCCGATGTCCGCGACCACCCGGCGAGCAGCCCCAAGGCCAACACGATCGCGCGACTGATCGCACCCATTAACAGCAACCACCGCCAACTCGGTACACTCGTCAAAATTCCGCCTCGTTTGGTGTGACTGCGGCACGAACCGCTCGTGGTACGGCCATTACAGTCTATGGGCGAAAATGGCTCCTGTGGCTTCTGTGGCTTCTGTAGCTTTTCCATCTCGCCAGGACGGTGTTTCTTTCGAGCGAATTCCAGATGTAGCGATTGGGAAAACTGTAGCTGGACGGCACGACGTACCGATAAGAGAAGACGAAGCGTGAGTTTGTTCGTCTGCGGCGCAGTCGAGGGGACGGCCGATGCGTGGTGTAACCTGGTTCGCAATCGCAACTGTGTGGGTGAGCGCGGCCGGATGCGCGAACCCCGATGGACCGCACCGCATGGGGCCACAGATCACGCTTCCCGTGCCCGGTTCCGTACCCGTGGAACTCGCGAAAGTGACGTTGCCACCGTATGTCATCGAGCCACCGGACTTGCTCGTCATCGAAGTGGTGACGATCATCGAAGACCCCGACGTGACGGCAGATAAAGACGATGCAAAGAAAGACAAAAAGTCCAAGGAACTAAAGGCGTTCAGCCTGCCCGTGCAGCCGGTGTCGGGGCAGTTCTCGGTGCGGCCCGATGGCACCGTGTTCCTCGGCATCTGGGGGTCGGTACCCGTCGCAGGCTTAACGCTGTTACAAGCTGCCGAAGCGGTGCGCGATCAGATCTCGCGACAAGAAGACCCGACGAAACCGGGTACGGGTGGCTTTAAGAAAGATTCGGTCAAAGTGATCCTCGACGTGTTACAGTACAACAGCAAGCGGTACTATGTGGTAACCGATGGCGGTGGCAACGGCGAACAAGTGACCGCGTTCCCCGTAACGGGAAGCGAAACGGTGTTCGATGCGATTGCGAACATCGGCGGGCTGCCGGTGGTGGCATCGAAGCGACAGATTTGGGTCGCACGCCGCACGCCGCACGCGGGCCAACCGGAGCAGATTCTGCCAGTCGACTGGATCGCGATCACGCAGCATGGGGTGACGGTCACGAACTGGCAGATCATGCCCGGCGATCGCGTGTACGTGAAGGCCCAGCGATTGATCCGGATCGACACGGCGTTGTCGCGGATCATCACGCCGATCGAACGATTGTTCGGGGTGACGTTGCTCGGTGCCAGCACGGTGAACCAGATAGCGGGCCGCGGGCTGAGTACGACATCACGCTAACTCGAGTAACCATGCGAAACTATCTCGTATTACCCGTGCTTCTGCTGGCTGCCTTACCGGTGGCCGCGCAGTATCCGTACTCGCAAAACCCGGCGCAACCGCAGCAGAACTTTTTGCCGAACTACTACAACCGCCAGACGCAACCGCTCAGCCCGTACTTGAACTTGTCGCGCGGTGGCGACCCTGCCGTGAACTACTACTACGGCGTTCGCCCCGGCTTGCCGAGCGGCGGGGCGAACAACTTCGGCAACGCGCGGAACGGCCCGCTGATCGGGCCGAGCGGCAACGGCTTCCTGCCCCAAGCGGCAGTGGCCGACGACCCGAACGCCCCGCCGTTCGAGGCCGGTGGCCAACCCGTGACGCTACGTTCCGCTGGGCACCCCGTGGTCTACGGTAACTACTTCGGCAATCACGGCAGTTACCAAAGCGTCTACGCGACGAACATCAATCGCGGAATTACGAACGGCTCGCAGCGTGGTGCGACCGGACTCGGAACGATCCCCGCACGCGGCGGTTCGACTCCGAAGCGATAGTAAACCGGAATACATAAGATTTTTAACCGCAGAGATCGCAGAGTCCGCAGAGTGCAGAGTTAAGAATTGAGTTTTGTTTTCTTTGCGTTCTCAGCGCCCTCTGCGGTGAAAATGCTTGGTTTTAAGAAGCAACCTGAACAGAATTTCACCGCAGAGATCGCAGAGATCGCAGAGTCCGCAGAGTGCAGAGTTAAGAATTGAGTTTTGTTTTCTTTGCGTTCTCAGCGCCCTCTGCGGTGAAAATGCTTTGCTTTGCTTTAATTTAAGCAAAACCCGAACGGATTCCGACGGCTCCGAAGGACCGGACCAGTGGCCAAACAACGACCGAACCGACGCCGCGCGACTCTCCTGCTCCTGAGCGGGTTCGGCATCACTGCCGCCCTGTTTGGGGGACCGACGCGCGACGGATTCGCCCAAGGCGTGCGGTTGTTGCCCGCGAAACCGCTCGACACCAACGAGCCAACAGCGCGGGCGGCACCGACGCAAACGTTCGATCCGTTCGCGAAGTTCGAGCCAACGGCACCGACCGCGCCGACGGCCAACCCGTACGCTTTCCGCACCACGCCCTCCGCACCCGCACCGCAACCGATTTCCACCGCCGGCCAACCGCCGACTGCGAACCCCGCAAGCGTTCGCGGGGCGTTTACGGGTATGACCGGCTGGGTGAACGACCGTGCAAAAGCGGTGAAATCCGCCGTGGTCGGGCCATCGCAACCGCCGCCGCAAGCGCGCGTCGGCCAGAATCCGCCACCCGCGCAACAACCACCCGCGAACACCGGCAATCCACCGTTCCGCGGCACGACGGCGAACGGCGCGACGGCGTATGCGGGTCGACCCGCTTACCGTTGGTACGGCTGGGGCACGACCACGCCCGGCGCGAACCCGCTGGCACCCGCGAACGAATATCCTGCGACGTCGGCCAACTGGTACGCCATGAGCGGCGCAACACCGGGTGCGTTCCCGATACCAGTTTCATACCCGTTCCGCACGCCGCCCGGCAACGAAGCCCCCGCTTACGCCAGCACGGCCGCACCACTCGCCCCCGCACCGACATTCACCACCGTCGCACCGCGCCCGACGATGCCGAGGTCGATCGCCGAGACGCCGCAGTATCGCTACACGGTGCCAACCGTCAACGGTGCGGTGCCGCCATACCCAACTAACACGGGGCCAACCGTCCCCGCCGTCCCGCCCGAATGGCGTGGCCGCGTCGGGCCGCTTTCGTCGAATACGGAAGTGCCACAAGGCATGACCGACCCCGCGTGGCAGCCCGCATCGGCAACGACACCCGCGCCAAACGCGAAGCCCACGCCGATTCTGATTCGCGGCCAGCAGCCGAGCGACGACGAAGCGCCTCCCTCCGAAGTCGCGATCCGCCAAGCCTGTGACGGCCTCGTCTCGCAAGTCCACATCACCCGCGAAACCACCGGCTACGTCGTCCGCTTTCACACCACAACGCGCACCCTCGCCGAGATCGCCGTCCGTGCCGTGTCGAACATCCCCGAATTGAAATCGGTCGCCGTGACGTTCCAAGTGACCGTGACGGGCGAGTAGTCGGAAATGCGGAATTCGGAGTTCGGAATGCGGATTCGTGCCAGGGTTTGCCATGAGTTTTTCTTCGGCCAATGAAATAATTACTGCGGTGCGGGTCGAGGTGACGGAAGAGGAATTGACCGTTGGACTAGCCGACGGTCGCACGGTGAGTGCCCCGCTCAGTTGGTATCCGAGATTGGTTCACGCCACACCCGAGGAACGTAGCCAGTGGCAGTTGGTCGGTGGCGGCTTCGGCATTCATTGGCCCGGAGTCGATGAAGATCTGAGCGTGGCCAGCCTGCTCGCCGGTCGGCCATCGGGGGAGCGCCAGGAATCGTTGCAACGCTGGCTAGCAAGTCGCCGCACATCGGAATCGGAAGCATCCCGGAGATGCAACGGTTTGCCACTTTCAAAACCCACCGGGACAAGCCCGGCGTCTCGTTGATCGACTTGCCGGCGTACTTCGTGAGCATGGGTTTGGGTCGAACGTCTCCATGTGCGAGACGCCGCCGTTCATGAACAGCCAGATGACGGACTTGGCCTTCGGCGCGAAGTGCGCTTTGCCGGTGGGGTTAGCACGGCCGTCGCGCTGGAGCATGGCGGCGAGCGCGAGGCCGGTGAACCCGAGGCCGGCATCGGCGAGGAACGCGCGGCGGTGCATGGGTTTCGCCAAGCGTCAGCCCGGTGAGCGGCATGCCCGCTACTTCTTCGGTCGCTCGGTCGCAGACTTCAAAGAGAACGGCTCAAGCTGGTTGTTCTTCGCTTCGATCAATACGCGGATTCCCGATGTGCTTGGTTTGAATTTCCCCTGCAACTTGTCGGCAAAAGCGGTCTTTTTCGTGGCGATGCTCTTCCCCGGCGGACGACTGCGCTACAGTAAAACTAATCCCAAATACTGGAAGGCAGTACCGTGCCATCGTTCCAAGCCCACATGCGCATCACCGGTTCGCCATCCGCTTTGTAACTGATGTTCCTTACCGAGCCATCAGCAATAAGAAATGGCATGGAACTAGGGTGCGGCGATCCAATCAATCCTTCCATGCCATGTCCCATATCTCGATACAACTTCGCCTCGTCGTTCGTGTCTTGTACGAACAAGCCAGCGTGCCGTCGATGGTCGGAGTAAGCATCTCCCGTTCCTGGCGTTGAGAGTGCCGACCAATCTCCATCCGTGAAGAAACCACCGATGCTCGGACTCCCTCCTTGGTAGTACTTGGGTGCCATGCCTTTGTGAGCCAACAACAGCGTGGTAGAACAACCATCCGCAGCGGAAACGGAACCGGGACTGACACCGGCGTAACCGCGTATCATTTGCCCACCTTGCCCGTTTTGATCGTAACCGACAAGAATCCAGGGACCGCCCATGATACTCTTCCAGTCGCGGTGGGAAGTAATCCAATTGAGCGGGTCGCCGCCGAGGGCATAGTCGATCTTCGGACCGACGCTTATGTCGCGTCGCGAGGGACAAAGAAAGAGCGGTATTGGCCTCGGGTTGGACGGCTTATTGTTGGCCTGTTCAATGTAGGGCAGAATTTCCGTAAAGAGAGTGCCCTGACGGTAACCCGCTTCATGTTCATTGTAAGGAAAATCGCCACGATCATTGGCGTACATGTGCAACGCCAGTCCGATCTGTTTCAAGTTGTTCTGGCACCTTGCCCGGCTGGCCGCCTCCCGTACCTTTTGCACTGCGGGCAGGAGCAGACCGATCAAAATGGCGATGATCGCGATGACAACGAGTACTTCGACAAGGGTAAAGGCACGGTGTGATATTCTTAGTTTCATCGGATAGTCTCGCGTGAGAGGAAGATTCCGCTTTGTTTGTTTTCTGAGCAAAGTAGCCCGGTCATTGCGTGACCGGACTCCTTCACAAAATGGCGCGGCTACTTTTTCGGTTCAAAGGTTCCCCCGTCCGTTTCCATCCGGCACTGGGGATGTGATTTCCGTAGCTTTTCAATTCCCTCCGCAGTCACCTTCGTTCCTTGCACATGGAGATCAACCAGCTTGTCGCAGACCGCGAGTGCGGCCAGGGTTTTGTCGCTGATGGCGGTTCTCTTGGCCTGAAGGCTCATCAGCGTCCGGCAATCAAGTTGAGCGATTCCGGCATCCGTCACCTTGGTATCGTCGAGGAGAAGTTCCATGATCCCCTTGCAATCTTTGAAGTGGGCTAAGCCAGCATCGCCGATCTGAGTTTTTGAGAGCATCAGATGCACGAGATCCTTGCAATCCTTGAAGCTGGCCAGGCCGGCATCGCTCACCTTGCTACCTCTCAGGTCGATGTTCCGCAGGTTCTTGCAATCCTTGAGGTGGGCAACCCCGGTGTCGGTGATCTGCGGAAGACTCAGGTTCACATGCAGCAATTTCTTGCAGTCTTTGAAATTGGCGAGACCGGCATCGGTGATCTGCGTTTCCACCAGAGAAAGGTCGGTGAGATCGGGACAGTTTTGGAAGTTGCTCAGCCCCGTATCCGTCAGATGAATGCTGTTCAGGTTGAGATGAGTGAGATTCTTACAGTTCTTGAAGTGGACCAGCCCGTCATCGCTGACCGGGGCAAGCTCTAGATTCAACCGCTCCAGATTCACACAGTCTTTGAAGTAGGCCAGACCCGTATTGCTGACCTTGGTTTCATAGAGCGAGAGCGTTGTGAGGTTCTTGCAATTCTTGAAGTGGCCCACCCCGGCATCAGTCACCCGTGGAATGCGAAGAGTAAGTTCCGCGAGGTTGTTGCATCCCTGGAAACTCGCCAGCCCGGCATCGGTTACCTGTGTGAAAGTAAGATCCAAAACGATCAGGTTCTTACAATTCTGGAAATGGCTCACCCCGGCATCGCCCACCGGGGCTTGGTACAAACTCAGGCTCATGAGATTCTTGCAATCCTTGAAGACCGCTAGCCCGGTGTCGGTCACTTTCATGTTACCATCCAAATTCACACCCGTGAGTTCAAACGCTCCCCGAGGCAGATCACCGACGGCCTTGTTCTCGCGTCCCTTTCCGTTCTCCTTGATGCTGATGCTGCCGCCGATCGACAGCACCCACTCGGCGGCACGGCGGTCGGGATCAGCGGCGACGGTCGGCTCGATCACGCCGCCATCCCATTCGATCTTGCACCCCGGCAACGCGGCCGAGAGCTTCTTCACCCCGGCCTCGGTGACCTTGGTTTTTGTGACGATTACGGAACCGAGCTTCGTGCAGCCGGCGAGGTCGGCCAGCCCCGCATCGCTCACCTGGGTGCCGTTCAGACGAAGGATCGCGAGGTTCTTGTTGTTCTTGAAGTGGGCCAGCCCCGTATCGCTCACCTGCGTACCGAACAGAGTAAGGGCCCAGAGGTGTTTGCAATCCTTAAAGTAGGCCAGCCCCACATCCGTCAACTGGGTCCCGTTCAGATGAATGTCGGTGAGATTCTGGCAATCCTTGAACTGGACCAAGCCCACATCGCTCACCTTGGTATCGGCCAGATTAAGGTACGTGAGGTTCTTGCAAGGCTTGAAGTGGACCAGCCCCGCATCGCTGACCTTGGTATTGGCCAGATTAAGGCCCATGAGGTTTTGGCAATCCGTGAAGTGAGTCAGCCCCGCATCGGTCACCGCCGTATGGCTCAGCATCAGGCCCATGAGGTTCTGGCAATCCTTGAAATGGGCCAGCCCCGCATCGGTCAGCTGGGTACTGCTCAGAGTAAGGCCCGTGAGGTTCTTGCAATGCGAGAAGTGGGCCAGCCCCGCATCACTCACCTGGGTGCCGCTCACATCAAGTACCGTGAGGTTCTTGCAATCCTTGAAGTGGGCCAGCCCTGCATTGGTCAGCGCTGTTTGGTTCAGACCAAGTATCGAAAGGTTCTTGCAATCCTTGAAGTGGACCAGCCCCGCATCGCTCAGGCGGGTAGCGTGCAACTCAAGGATCGTGAGGTTCTTGCAATCCTTGAAGTGGGCCAGCCCCGCATCGCTCACCGCTGTACGGTTCAGATCGAGGTCCGTGAGGTTCTTGCAATCCTTGAAATTGGCCAGCCCCGCATCGCTCACCTTCGGGTTTCCTGGCAAACGCACGACCGCAAGTTCAAACGCGCCACGGGGGAGATCGCCCCTAGCCCCGGTCCACCGTCCCTGACCGTTCTCTTTGATCTTGATGACGCCGTCGATCGACAGCACCCACTCGGCGGCACGGCGGTCGGGGTCGGCGACGATCGGCGGCGTCTTCGCTTCGAGCGAAGCAGCGCCGGACGGAACTCGGGCCAGTCGCAGGCCGCGGAGTACATTCCGGGCCGATGGGTGGGCCGGAATGTACATCGCCGCCTGGCAGAAGCCGGAGTGGGTTGTCCAGCAGCCGCCTCGGGTCACTCGGTGCGAGGTTCCATCTTCCGCTTTCTCGCTGTCGTCGCACCACTCCCACATGTTGCCATGCATGTCGAACAGTCCCAGGCGGTTCGGTTCGTAGGAGCCCACCTTAGAGCCTGTTATGCACTTAACGCGAGTGGTGGCGGTAGAATAGGCTATGAACACTGAACGCCAACCGTATCCCAGTGATATTACCGACGACGAGT
>JAYVXI010000131.1:0-5745 GCA_043785305.1 Limnoglobus sp.
GCGGCTTACGTCCCCGAAGAGGGCGAAGACACCTACCCGCTCGTCGATATCGCCTGGCACCAACAGGTGTTACCGCAAAAAGGTTTCGACCTCATCCTCGACCGCCAAGGCATCTGTTCGACGATCACGACGGTCAGCGGTACCGATTTGTCGAACCAACTCGAACTGCGCAACTACTGCTACGCCAAGCTCGTACGCACGCTCCACGAGCAACTGACCGAGCGGCTCCACAGCGATGTGGTTAGCCGTGGGCGAACCGTCGCAGCGGGCACGACGATCTTCGCGCTGATCGAAGCCAACCCCGATTTGTTCACCGAAGACACGTATCACGTAGATGTGTCGCACCTTTCGTCAGTGGTGCAGATGGGCGTGCAACTGCCAGCCGTGCCAGAACTCGAATTGGCACGCGAACTGTGCGAGTACGGTCGCAGGCTGTCGCCACAGTTCCGCGGCGACGCAGACTGCCCTTTTGAAAGTACTTACGCCGATTACCTCGTCTATTTGGACGTCGTCACGGGCCGCAATGTCGAAGCGGGACTGGCGCATTTCCACGGCAAGATCGCCCGCGAACTCGAAGAAGGAAACACATTCCCCGCAGAAGTTACTGTCAATTTACTCATCCGCCTCAACCGCATGCCCGAAGCCTTGGCCGCCGCGAAGTTACACTTCGCCCAACTGACCGACGATCGCGCTCTGACCTGCCCGAGCGTAATGGAGCTTTCCAGGCAAGTCGGCGACTACGCAGGACTCGCCGCGAACGCCAAAGCCACGGGCGACACCGTGACGTACCTCGCCGGGTTGATCGCGGCGAAGTCGTGACACGCGGGTATAGATTCTTTGTTATCCAAAGAAAATGTGGCTTTTTAATGTTGCAAACCGATGACGACAGATGTATTTTTATGTGAGAGGTCTTAAATCAAATCAATTATTTGGAGGTTGTCGTGACGACACCATTGCAAGATTTAGTCGTCTTTGTGCCTGGAATCTTGGGCAGTCGTCTGGTGAAACGTTTGGAGAATGGGGAAACTGAGGAGATTTGGAACAGTTCTTTCCGCTTGATCGCTAAATACCTCGCACGTCGCGGTCAGGCATTGCAACCGCTTTACAACAATGATGCTAATGATAAGGTCGTACCAGATGGATTAATTCAAGGAATCAGTTTAATTCCAGGTCTGTTCAAAATCGATGGATACAAAAAAATATCCGAAGAAATCCGTAGAAACTTTCAATATGCAGATGCAACAAGAGATGAAAAATCATCAGCAGGTTATATCGAGTTTCCTTACGATTGGCGAAAGGATAACCGGGAGTCAGCTCGGCTACTCAAAGCGAAAATAGATGAAAGCTTGTGTGAATGGCGAAAATTCCGTCCGAAAGCGAAAGTGATTTTGATCGGACACAGTATGGGTGGGTTGGTCGCGAAGTGGTATCTTGAAAATCTAGATGGTCATAAGGATTGTCGCGCACTGTTCGCAGTCGGTACGCCGTTCCGGGGATCGGTCCGCACCGTCAACTATTTTGCAAATGGCTATAAGTTAAATGGTGTCGATGTGACACAACTCATGCGATCCTTCCCATCGGCCTATCAACTCTTTCCCACGTACCCGATGGTTCGATTTGGCAAAGAAATTCATACGGTTCTCGATGCATCGGCAAAGTCCGGCGTACTTTGCGGTACACAGGATGACCAGCAGCGAATTGTTGAGGGAATCGCATTTCATAAGGAGATGGGCGGAAGTAATAAAACCAGCTATGATGTAGTGACATTCGTCGGTTCAAATCAGAAGACTTTCCAATCTATGACGATAACAGAAAATAAACACTGGCAGGCCATTTACGATGGAATAGGAGTGGTGCAACCAGCCTATAACCATGGTGATGGTGTGGTACCACATTATTCATCCATCACCAATCAGGTTAAGCTTCACCCTGGAACACTTCATACGTTCGCCGAGTTCCACGCCAGCTTGTGTAGTATCTCCTCCGTCGTTCAGGATCTTATCGGCGTTCTGCGACAATATCAAGCCAGTCCTGACGAACCCGTCTTGGCAGAACAAATCCGGCCAGACTCGATTCTGACATGGTCTGGTCTAGAAGACTGCTACGAAGCTGAGTCTGCTGTCACTTTATCAGTGTCACTATCTGTGGATCAAGACATCCATTTGCAGGCTGATTTTCACCAACAGCAAGATGAGCCTGCGGACAAACAGTATGTACTCAAACATGTCGTGGATCTCAATAAATCTAATGGCCTGTACAGTGGGAAACTCGAGAGCATTGACCCAGGACTGTACAGAGTAACTGTCCGCCCAACGGATAATGCCGTGCAGTATCCAAAGCCTCTTCAGGACATCTGCGTGGTAATCCCGTCTGAAGAGAACGAACAGAAAGGAGTCTGAGATCATGACCGGAGTGCGAACGTTAGGTGTGGTCTGGCGCTGGATGATACGACGCTTGTCGGGAGTTCCGACGTGGCCAGCGTGGACATACGCGGACCAGTTTGGGTTGGGTCGATACATTCAATCGAACATTCGCGACCTCCCCCGATCAATGCCCACTGGAAATGTTGGCAATAACTTCCGTGACGAGATCAAAAATATTTACGATGCCTTGACGACCGCTTCCGTCCGTTACGAGTTAGCACCGGTTCATACAGAAGACTGGCGAACCCAGCGTATTCGCCACCCGTTTGAAATGCTCCGTAACCCTGGCACGGGGAACTGCTTGGATTTGTCGCTCTTGTTCGGGGGTATTTGCAACACTCGGAGACTGCAAGCCGTACTAATTGTGGGAGATGTTCCAGACCTAGGACTTCATGCGTTTGTGGTCGTATGCCTACATAAAGCTCGGCCTATCCAAATTGCGGAACGGGCGGAAAATCAGGATGTGCAAAGGATTTGGGACTTCTTTGGTGGGGATGCGTCCCGGCCGTACAACCCTGTGACTACCGATCCTCAATTCATCATCGCGTTGAACGAAACGACTGAACCGCAGCCCGAAAGCGGAGATGCATGGTTTTGCCCGGTCGAATGCACAGGAGTTACCCAAAATACTGCAATTCCAGCCTTGTCGTTTTGCGAATCCCGCGCCCAAGCACGCAAACACATATCAGCACTTGCCGAACAACCGGGAAAGTTCCGGTTCGCAATCGACATCAGCTATCACTCCGACCTCGGCCGTCACAGATATGAATCGCCGAACCGGATGGCGGGGATATTCGCAGTCATGCTATTATTCCCGCTTTTCGGAATCGTAGTTTATCTGGCGTTAGCCGCAATCTTGTCATGGCCCGTCAACTGGACGCCGCGTCTGAAACACTCGGATGACATCGTTTTCACGAATGACAACATCAAATATGCAAGCGTCGCATTCGATCCGTGCTCTGGTTCTGGCCTAAGTGGTGATGCCGATGAATCTGGAAGAAGAATGATGAAAATGTGGAGAATGTGGACTACGCAGAGGCAAATTAAAAAAGGTACTGATTTTCTCGCTGTTGAAATGCCCAAACCGTTTACTTTGTGGTATTATTCTTTTCAAGCGGACGTCAAAGTGACATACAAACCCAGCGAAGAAGACAAGTATTCTTGCCAAGCAAGAATTAAAGCGATTGTAGCATTCCTCGTCAAAGAATCGCCTGACGCACACAATGGGAATTCTTACCGGCAATTGTTTGCATCAGGCGATTTTGACAATGAAATCTCTCCTTGGGATAAAACTGTTCTTAGTTTATTACCCGCAAACCGTGGTGAAAAGCTTTTGCTTATGCTAGAGGTCTGGCCACTAAGTAACGAAGTACCGTTGCCAACCAAACCTTCGGATTACCAAATCGTACTGTCAGTGAAGAAAGAGGTGCCTTGATGCGATCGATTATTCTAGGAATTCTTGCCACTTTAGTCGTGGGGGTATGTTCGCCCTCATCATCGGGTAAGACTCTAACTATTGTTGCAGTCGATCTCCCAGGAACCGGAGCCAAGAATGGTGCTACGGTCACCATCAACCAAGCAATTGGTAAAAACAACAAAGCTGTTCGCAACGATTCCATAACTGTTAGCCCGAGTTCGAGTTCCTCGAATGTGGTTACAATTACTGCGCCTGACTCCGTGGGCGCGATCAGTATCCTCGTGGTTGCTGCAGGTACTGAAACTGCAACGCTCGTGAACGTGTCAGTAGCAAATGACCAAACCGTTACCGTGGCATTACCCGATGCTCCCGAAATCTGTTGCCCAATTCAAAACGTCCAGTATCGATGTCAAATTCGGCAACATTCACTGTTAAAACTGTTCGGTAAGCATCGGTGATCCGTGGTCTGACTGCTTCAAAATCTCACGTTTAGCCCTTGCAACTGAACACATCACAATTTTTTTACGCCTATTCTAGTGCCTCTCGGGTGTGCGAAATCACACCCGAATTTGCGTCAGTGTGGATCAAAAATCTCCGATAAATTGCGAAATATGGACTCGTTTTTGAATGAACTCTGTGACTCGACCGATTGGCATGGTTCATATCCAGGTCGCAGTTTTGCCAAAAAGGAACGCCGAAAAGTGGTTTCGGCGTGATTCGATTCGGTCAAAATCGGACGTAAGTCGTTGCTGTGTTAGGTTGATTCCGAAATTTGGGAGTGAGTTTGGGGATGGGGGGGTGGGAAGTGGTGGAACCACTTTTCTGCTACCCAACATCACCGCGATTGGAACCATGCCGTCGTGACACGCGACTCGACCGATTAGATCGACCGTACGGATGCTGTAAACGGGGCCGCGCATACCGATTGCGATTGAAGCCGATTCGGACTCTTCGGGAAATTCCGTCGGCACCGCGTGAAACTGAGCGGTATAATGGATAAGCCTTAGAAAGTGATCCGGTCGAACCGAACCTGACGCCCGCATAATCCGTCTAGATGGATATTGGCACGTCCGAGGGTTCGTGGGCCGTATAATATCGTGTTTCGACTACTGCGCCCGGAACCGCACGGTCGATACTGCTTCGCTCAGCTAACCGAATACTACGTCGGAGAGACTCGATCTCTGCGTGGGGTTGCCCACGGACCGCAGTTTGCGGTTCGTGCATGAGTGAGGCTCGTCTACCATCCAAAGAAAAGATGACCGGATGATCCACGCAGACGAACATACCCAGGATGTCGACCCAGATGTGGATCTCCTCGAAGACGAGGACGATACCGATTTGGACCCCGATGATGGCGAAAGCCGCGAAACGGCTACCGCCGAGGCTTCGCCATCGGATGAACCCGTTGCCGCCGATGAGGCTTCGACCGGTTCGGACGATGCGCTCGGGCTTTACCTCCGGCAAATGGGTGCCATCCGCCTGCTCACGAGGGCGGATGAAATCATCATGGCCGAGCGGCTGGAACGCGCCCGTCGCCGCTTCCGCAATGCGGCGATGTATTGTGCGCATATCGTGGCACGTTCGGCGTATACGCTCGAACGGGTTCATGCGGGGCACACGCCGATCGACCCGATCATCGACGTCTATTCCACCGAAGAAATGCGCCTCAGCCGGGCGCAGATTCTGTCCCGGATGCCGCACAACTTGCCCCTCATTCGCAAGCTGCTTTACGAAGAAGCCGACAGCTTCTCGATGGCGTTGCGCAATGGGGCAACGCTCAACACCACCTGGCAACGCGGGCGGTTTCATCGCCTCACGAAGCTCAATCGCCTGATGGCGGAACTCTCGCCACGGACGGAACTTCTGGAACGCTGGGTCGATGAAATCACCGACATGGCCGACGAG
>JAYVXI010000132.1:0-42494 GCA_043785305.1 Limnoglobus sp.
GCTCCAACGCCAAGCCTACGGCTACCGCGACCAGGAATTCTTCCAGCTACGCATTTACGCGATCCACCTGGCCGAGTACGCACTTGTCGGATGAACCTATTTTCAGGTTGGGTAGTAATGGACATGATGTAACCTTTGCGTCTCCATTTTGCGAACGAAGCAACTGCCGATCAAGGTAGTGAACGCGACCGGGATTGGGAAGAACGCAACCTTCGTTCCGCTCTGCCTCAAGTTTCGACACTCCCAACGAACGCGCATCGCGTGTTTTTTTGTAGACTTTACTCGAACATTACTTAATACGCCAGCGACAAGCCTAGGTTCAAACCTTGGACCCAGAAGTCGGAGGTCGAACGGCCGAAGTCGAAACTCGGGCGCTTGTTGTTCGCATCGGTTGGCGGTTCGGCAATTCGCGGTGATGTTGTACCTCGCGTTCAGGCCGAACTCGCCAGCGCCCAGCGTCACTTCCATTACCTCGAAGATCCGGAAATCGCAACTTGCAGTCGATGGTGCGACCTGTCACAATACCCATTCTCCTGCTACGAATTCCTGCCGGGCATCCCTCCCATGCGATTCGCGTTTGCTTTGTTGATTGCGATTGCTGCCGTTTCCGTGGCGGTTGCGGTGGAACCGGCAAAGGTCGATTTCAATCGCGATGTTCGCCCGATTCTCGTCGACAAGTGCTTCAAATGCCACGGCCCTGGCACGCAGAAATCGGGGTTGCGGCTCGATGACCGTGCCAAGGCGATCGCGAAAGAGGCGTTTTTACCCGGCAAACCGGCCGAAAGCGAGATGCTCGCTCGCCTGAAACTTCCCGCAGATGATGACACCCGAATGCCGCCCGCGACTTCGGGCGACGCACTGACGGCCACGCAAATCGCGACGCTGACACGCTGGATTGCGGACGGGGCCGAGTACGCGCCGCACTGGTCGTTCGTGAAGCCGGTTCGGCCAACGCTGCCGGGCAGTGACGGCCACCCGATCGATCGGTTTCTGGAAGTGAAACGCCACGAACGCGGCTTGAAACCCGCGGCGGTGGCGGATCGTTCGACGCAGATTCGCCGCGTGACGATCGATCTGATCGGGTTGTTGCCGACGCCGAAAGAAGTCGAAGCATACGCGAATGATACTTCGCCAGAAGCCTATGAGACGCTCGTCGATCGGTTGCTCGCTTCGCCTCATTACGGCGAACGCCATGCGCGGCACTGGCTCGATCTCGCTCGGTATGCGGACAGCAACGGCTACACCATCGACGGCGCACGCTCGATCTGGCCATACCGCGACTGGGTGATTCAGTCGTTCAACGATGACAAACTGTTCGATGCATTCACCATCGAACAACTCGCCGGCGACCTGTTGCCGAGCGCCACGAAAACGCAACAGATTGCCACGGGCTTCCACCGCAACACGTCGTTCAACGAAGAAGGCGGCACCGATCCGGAGCAGTTTCGCGTCGAACGCACGATCGATCGGGCGAACACAACCGGGGCCGTTTGGCTCGGCCTTACTGTCGGTTGCGCGCAATGTCACGACCACAAATACGACCCCGTTTCGCAGAAGGATTATTACCGCCTTTACGCATACTTCAACAGTTGCGAAGAGCCGACAATCGCACTCGGTGGTTCGCCAGACTTAGAGAAAAAGATCGCGGAACTACATACGCAAATCGCGGCGTTACAAGTAACGGGCGACGTGCCGGGCGTGAACAAAATCAAGGCGGAGATTAAGAAAGTCCAGGGCGCGATCCCGACGACGTTGGCGATCCGGGAGATGCCGAAACCGCGACCGACGTTCGTGCAGATTCGCGGCGACTTCCTCCGCCCCGGCGACGAAGTGCAACCCGATGCACCCGGCGTGTTTGCGGTTCGCCCAACGGGCCGCACGCGATTGGACCTGGCGAAATGGCTGGTTTCGCCGGAGAACCCACTAACGGCGCGCGTCGTCGTCAACCGCTATTGGCAGCAGTTTTTCGGTCGTGGCCTCGTCGAAACCGAAAACGATTTCGGCCTGATGGGCAAGCTGCCGACGCATCCCGAACTCCTCGACTGGCTGGCCACCGAGTTCGTTCGCCTCAAGTGGTCGACGAAGCAACTGCACCGGTTGATCGTCACGTCAGCGGCGTACCGGCAGTCGTCGTTGCTCAATGCAAAAGTGTTCGAAGCCGACCCGCGAAACGATTTCCTCGCACGGCAGACACGCTTACGCCTCGATGCCGAGATCATCCGCGATGTCGCACTTTCCGCGAGTGGTTCGCTGACAACGAAGATCGGCGGGCCATCGGTGTATCCGCCGCAACCGCGTGAGGTGTTCGCGTTCACGCAGAGCAACCACGCATGGCCCGAAAGCAAGGGGCCGGACCGCTTCCGCCGTGGCATGTACACATTCATCTGGCGGCAGAGCCAACACCCGCTGCTAACGACGTTCGATGGGGCCGACGCGCAGACATCGTGTACGAAACGTAATCGCAGCAACACGCCGTTGCAAGCACTGCACATGGCGAACGACCCCGTGTTCGTCGAACTGGCGGAGGCGTTGGGGAAGCGGATTCTGAAAGACGGCCCGAAGGACGATGCCGGGCGATTGGCGTTCGCGTATCGCATCTGTTTTAGCCGCGAGCCGACCGTGGCCGAGAGTGCGCGATTGCTGTCGTACATCCGCGAACTGCACGGCACGTCGGAGAAGAGTTGGGCCGCCGTGGCACGGGTGTTGATGAACCTCGACGAATTCATCGTCCGCGAATAATGCGATTCCCAATAAGGCCACCCGATGAACGCACAAGACCGGGGTCACAGACCTCACTTGCTCCACGACACACGCCGGCACTTCTTTCGCAATTGCGGTGTCGGCGTCGGTTCGATGGCGCTCTCGGCGTTGCTCTCGGGCCAACCGTCGGCTGCAAGTGTCAGCCCACTAACACCGCGCAAGCCGCACTTCCCCGCGAAGGCGAAAGCGGTGATTTACCTGTTCATGGCGGGCGGGCCGTCGCAACTGGAACTGTTCTCGCCGAAGCCGGAGTTGAACAAACTCGGGGGGCAGAAGGTGCCCGATTCGTTCACGAAGGGGAAGCGGTTCGCGTTCATCAAAGGCGATGCGAAACTGCTGGCGTCGGCACGGAAATTCGCGAAGTACGGCGAGTGCGGGATGGACCTCAGCGAACTGCTGCCGCACCATCGCGAGATGGCCGATGATGTGACGTGGATCCGCAGCATGAAAACGGACGTTTTCAATCACGGCCCCGCGAAGGTGTTCATGAACACCGGCTCGCCGCAGTTCGGCCGGCCGGGCATGGGCGCATGGGTGACGTACGGCCTCGGTTCGGAATCACAGAATCTGCCCGGTTTCGTGGTGTTGCAGTCGGGGCCACGCGGGCCACGCGGCGGAGCGGCGATGTGGTCGAACGGGTTCCTGCCGTCGGTGTATCAGGGCGTGCCGTTCCTGAAAGGGCCCAGCCCGATCCTCGATTTATCGTCGCCAGCGGGCATCAATTCCAAGCAACAGGGGGCGTTCGTCGACACCGTTGCGGACCTGAATCGCTTGCGATTGAAAGAAGTTGGCGACCCGGAAATCGAGACGCGCATTGCCGCCTACGAAATGGCGTACCAGATGCAGACTGCCGCGCCGGAACTGATGGACATCACGCGGGAAGACAAGAAAACGCTCGCCGAGTATGGTGCGGAACCGGGCAAGAGTTCGTTCGCGAATAACTGCTTGCTCGCGCGGCGGCTCGTCGAACGCGGCGTGCGTTTCGTGCAACTGTACCACACCGATTGGGATCATCACGGCGGCACGATCGACCTCGGGAAATCGCTCGAACAGGCGTGCAAGGAAACCGATCAGCCCGCGGCGGCGCTCGTTAAAGACCTGAAGCGGATGGGGCTGCTCGATTCGACGCTCGTTATTTGGGGTGGCGAATTCGGACGCACGCCGATGGGCGAAACCCGCGAGACGGTCGGCCGCGATCACCACGTCGATGCGTTCACGATGTGGATGGCCGGCGCGGGTATCAAACGCGGCGCGGTCTACGGCGAAACGGACGCGATCGGCTACAACATCACCGAAAAACCGGTCCACGTTCACGATCTGCAAGCGACGATCTTGCAGCAACTCGGCCTCGATCACACGAAGCTGACGTACCGATTTCAGGGCCGCGATTATCGCCTCACCGACGTTCACGGCCACGTCGTCAAAGACATCCTCGCGTAGCGGAATTATGCCGCCCGGCGGGTATCACTTCGGTTGCCGAGCACGTTGTCGACGTAGCTGAAGAGTTCTTCCTCGTAACGTTGTTTGCGAAACTGCAGCGCATTCCGACGGCATTGTCTCGGGTCGAACCGGTCCGCCAATTGCTCGAATTGCTCGATGGCTGCGATCATCGCGTCGGTGGTTTGCTCCTCGAAAAACAACCCCGTGGCGTCGTTCGTGCCGACGGGGCGTATCGTCTCGGTGGCTCCGCCACGACCGTACGCGATCACGGGGCAACCGCAACTTTGCGCTTCGACGGGCACGATGCCGAAGTCTTCCTCCGCCGGGAACAGCAACGCTTTTGCACGCCGATAATGATCGCGAATCACCTCGTCCGATTGCCAATCCAGGAACGTCACCGTCGGCCCTGCCATCGCTTTGAGTTGCTTTTCCTGTTGCCCCGTGCCGATGACGATCAGCTTGCGACCGAGTTTCGTGCAGGCCGCAATCGCCAAATCGAACCGCTTGTACGGCGCGAACGCACTGACGATCAGGTAGAACGGCTCGCGCTCGGCCGCAACCGGCAACGGCGTGTAAAAGTCGGTATCGACGGGGGGATATACGACCGTACTCGGGCGGTCGTAACAGTCGCGAATTCGCGACTGAATCGTTTTGCTAATCGCGATAAAATGCGTCACGCGGTCGCTGGTGCGACGATCCCAATCGCGCAGGCGACGCAGGATCAGATCGAGCGCCTTCGCCTTGATTTTCCCCGTGCGAAAGTACGATTCGCGCAGGTGCCAGGCATAGCGCATCGGCGAGAAACAGTAACTGATGTGCGGCACGCCGACGGGTGGAATCGCGGCCTTCGCGATGCAATGGCTGAAGCTGAGCACGAGTTCGCAAGGCGGGATCGGCCAACGTGCCGCGAGCGGCATCGCGGGTAGAAAATAGCGATAGTACTTGTGGATTGCGGGCAGTCGCCCCAGCCGCGAGACTTGCGGTTCGAGGCATTCGATCGTCGGCGACACCGAGCCGCGCCGGTGCAAGAGCGTGAACAGCTTCGCGTCCGGCCAGCGTTCGCAAGCGGGTTCGAGGCACTTCTCCCCGCCCCGCATTCCCGTTAGCCAATCGTGAACCAACACCACTGCCATGTGAGCCACCCCGAACCGTGAATTTCGATTTGGTGAAAGGTTAACCAAACGCGATTCCGCACGGAAGGCGAAGTGAGTTGGGCACGGTTCGAGCCTGAGTTACAGTTGTAATCGACGTAAGTCGGAATTGCGGAGGCTCCAAAATCGTTTTTTGGGGTGTTTTTTCGGTTTTCGCGACCCAAAAACGCGGCTGTTCGATCGGCTTTCGCCGATTTGTTTCGGGCGATTTTGCCGTATCTCGAACCCGCATTGCGGTTTGTGTCGACGGCAATCGATTCGGCACTCGCCGTAAGTACCGGTCGTTTCACGACACTTCGCGACATTCTCACGACACTTGGAGACATTCTCACGACACTTGGAGACACTTTCACGACACTTCGCGACACGTCGCCAATTCCGACTTACGTCAGATCGCGTTTCACGTTTTGACTGCTCGCATTCGTGTGGGTGTTGGTGGAATCGAAAGTCGAATCGAGTTGGTCTAGAAATTCACTTCCTGCGGCAGTCGATTGCCCCGTCGTATTTCCCGACACTACTGTTGCTAACTGTTTAGCCATTGCGATTGGACGAACAAATTCACCGTTTGTTGTGAAAACGGAGCCGGTAGTTGTGTAACGTGTGCTAGCGTTGTAGGTTAGATCATGTAATAGTCGCGTCTTGTGGCGGATGCACAAACGCGGGGTGTATTTTTAGTGTTTCCGATTTGCTTCGTTTGTAAACTGACATTAACTTTGACCGAAGTAATCTCGTATCGAGGAGCCACCGTTGCCCAGCGGTCGTGCTGCCAAAAGAAGGTGAGGGGCATATGGCATTCGCTCTCAGTATCGGTAAATGCAGCTTGTTGGGGAATTACCGCGAGAACAACGAAGATTCGATCGACGTGAAGCAATTCCCGGATCTGATCGTCAGCATCGTGGCGGACGGCATGGGCGGTCAAGCTGCCGGCGAGATCGCCAGCAAACGCGCGATCGAGATCATCCCCCGCGAGCTTCGCAAAAATCTGTCGTCGCACCTCGTTACCGAGGGCGTGAAATCGGTTAGCAAGCGGGCCATCGTTCAGGCGAACGAAGAAATCATGGCGATGGGCGCGCTCGATAAAGACATGAAGAACATGGGCACCACGGTGGTCATGGCCGTGTGGCGTAAAGGCAACGAGATGTTCATCTCGGGCGTCGGCGATAGCCGTTGCTACATGATTCGCGATAAGATGATCACGCAACTGACGGTCGACCACTCGCTCGCCCGCGCGTTAGTCGAAGCGAAAACGATCTCCGAGGCCGAAGCTCGCGATCACCGCTTCAAAAACGTACTCTGGAAGTATCTCGGCAGCAAAGAAGTCGGCGAAGGCACCGATGTCACCGTCATCCACATCAAAAACCACGACCGCTTCTTGCTCTGTTCGGACGGCCTGACCGGCGTTGTGACCGACGAGCAACTCTTGAACTTCATCGGCCAACAAACCGACATGCAAGCGTGTGCCGAGGGCCTCGGGCAACTCGCGCTCGATGCAGGTTCCCGAGATAACGTTTCTTGCGTGGTGATCGAAGTTTCGGAAAGCTAACTGTTCGCGGTCTTCGGTTCAGAAATTTTTGGGTGACGAAAGTGCGTTGAGGACCGTTTTGATCGCTCGTCAATTCTTGGCGAGTGAACTTCCACGCGAATGCTTGGGAGTTCAATTCGCCACTTGCTGTATATCGCTTATCCGCACGCTATCTACGAATCCATTTGCTCTTTGACGAGCTGCATGAAACACGTGCCCTTTTTCTCTTCTTGCTTCTTGGCGAGGAACTCTTCGGCTTCGGGCTTTTGATTGTATGCGAAGGTATCGAGCCGCTTGCTGCTGTTATCGAAGACCACCCAGACGGCCTTCATTTTAACTTCCTTAACGGCGCGAGTTCGCTTGACCTTCGGCTTCGCCGCAGAAGGTTCTTTCTTCTTACGGACAGCTTTAACCTTAGCCTTCTTCTTGGGCTTTTCCTCGTCTTCATCCGGCTCGGCTTCTGCCGCTTCCGGCTCTGCCTCCGCATCGCCGTCGGCATCCTCGTCTTCGTCTTCATCCTCGTCTTCATCTTCATCGTCGTCGGCGACGACTTCTTTTTCGCCGTCTTTGGCTTCGACTGCCTCCGCCTCACGGCGACGATCCATACGAGTCGGTCCGCTCTTCTTGCGTGCCATCGCGCCAAATCCTCCACGTCCACTTACGTCGATCCGGGCATCGGGGTGAATTTACTAACTTACCATTCCTCGTTCACATGACAAGTCGGCTGCACGATACTTCGACCGGGGGCATTCGATACGTTTTCGTGCCAGCCCGCAGCGCAAGTTTTGAAGTCGCGCAGTTTGCGATCCGGGGTACCATCTACCAGCCCAAGGCAAAGCCCTTGGGAACGGCGGCATCACCCACGAATCGGCCCGGAAAGGGGCCGTTAGGAAGTGAGATTTATTAACTTCCCCATTTGGTTTTTTTGGCATCGCGCTGTTGACGGTGTTTTTGGTCATCGTGTTTTGGTTGCGAAATGCCTGTTTTCCGGCCGCTTCTGAGCCGATTCCCCGCAAGGCAACGCCGTGAAGGATTATTTCGCTTGTATTGTGAGGTTTGCACGGGAAGTTACTGCGTCAGAAGTCTCACGACTTCCGCTACGAAGCGATTCTGACGTAGTCGAAGTCGTGAGACTTCGGGACGTATGAAGTCTCCGCGTCAGAAGTCTCACGACTTCCGCTACGAATACACGGGAACTACGCCATTCTGGAAATCGTTCACGGCGTTGCCTTGCGGGGAATCGGCTCGGTAAGTCTCGCTTTGACAATGCTCATTCTCGAAAACCCGGCGAGCGGCATGGCGTAAGCGTGCCGTGGTAGCCACAGAGGGTTCCCACGGCACGCTTACGCCCGCTTACGCCATGCCGCTCGCCGGGCGCATGTCTGGAAGGGCCGTTCACGGTGCAACGCTCGCTAAGTGGCGCAAGCAAGGAAAATGGCTTGCGACCTCAATTGACCACCGGCTTGGTTACCCGCATGGCATCTACGGTTGCTAACGCAACGTCGGCCACTCTGGAACTGCCGTGCCATCCCTACCAAATGGGGAAGTTATGAAATCCTGGATCCTTAGTTGGAAGTCGTGATCTTTTCGCGGAGCAGGTCTTCGACCGGTTTCAGCTTCCAGCCGATACCGAGAACGTTTTGCAAGCGGATTTCGCTTCGCTCGGCACCGGAAGTTCGCACGATCAAGTCGCCCGAACCGAAGCCCAGAATGTAGTGGCGGAAAAGGTCGTCGCGTTGTTTCTCGAACGCGACACCCGAGGCATCAAAGGTCCGGACCGATGCGCCGATATGCTCGCAGACTTTGATCTGACCGGGGCTGAACAAGATGTACGTGCGGCGATCGAAGAAGAATGTGGCCACGGCCCAGATGGTGAACACGGCGGTAGAAATCAACAAGTAGCCGGCCATGTTGATGTAGATTCTTAGGTTCGCCAATTTATCGTATACCTCATCCCAACCGTTGAAGACCGTGATGAACAGTGCCACCACGACCAGCAAAATAATCACCATGAATGACAGCAATCCGCGTAGGGGCACGTTCGTGATGAACACCGTGAGTACTAGCACGAATGCGTAGAGTGTGCCGAGCCAGGCGTGTTGCGACACGCGGACGGGGAAGGCATCTGGAACTCCCGCATCGGACAACTTCACCGATTCTTGGAGCGGTTTCGTCAGTTCTTTCTTCGTGTGGAAAGCATGCGTGGTCGTGCCATCTGCGGCTTTTTGGGAAACGATTACCGAATCGGACGGAACGGCCATGAAGCGATGGTTCTCCATGTACGTCCAGATCGCCATGCCGAAGCCGAACACCCACACGGGCCACCAGTAAAAGAGTGGCGAGTGGCTAATCAGTTTGATTTCCCTCGGTCCGGTCTTCAGCGGACTTGCGGGCGGGGCTGCCGCGACGGGTGGCGTAGTCGGTGTAGACATTCGGAAACCTGCGTGTGAGATCGGTTCGGGTTAACAGTGCTGGATTCTCGCGCCAGACACCGTACCGTCATTCGATGGAAAGCCGTACAAGATTTCAACTCAAACGTGCTGAAAGTGAAATTCGTTGCACAATTCAGATCGAATTGTCCACGACCCGCTTGGTGATGTTGCCGTAAAAGTCGATGCGTCGGTCGCGGAAAAACGGCCAGTTTCGGCGGACGTCTTCCATCACTTTCCGATCGCATTTCACCAACACGATCTCTTCCGTATCGACCGACGCACGCTTGAGCATTCGCCCGAACGGATCGCTGACGAACGACTGCCCCCAGAACTCGAGGCCATCGCCGACGAGATATTCGTGCCCGATGCGATTGACCGCAGCGACGTAAACGCCATTCGCGATAGCGTGCCCGCGCATCGAGGTTTCCCACGCGGAGTGCTGCGCTTCGCCGTACTCGGCTTTCTCTTTCGGGTGCCAGCCGATTGCCGTCGGGTAAAAGATGACTTCCGCCCCTTGGAGTGCCGTCAACCGTGCCGCTTCGGGGTACCACTGGTCCCAACAGATGAGCGTACCGACCATCGCGTACTTGGTGTCGAAGACCTTCCAGCCCGTGTCGCCGGGGGTGAAGTAGAATTTTTCGAGGAACAGCGGGTCGTCGGGGATGTGCATCTTGCGATAGATGCCGAGGAAGCTGCCGTCGGCATCGTGAACGGTTGCGGTGTTGTGGTAAACGCCCACCATCCGCCGCTCGAACAGCGACCCGATCACGACCACACCGTTCGCTTTCGCCGCCGCCGCAAGGCAGTCGGTCGAAGGCCCTGGGATCGGTTCGGCGAGGTCGAACAGAGCCGCGTCTTCCTTCTGGCAGAAGTACGGCCCCGCGAACAACTCCGGCAAACAAACGATCTGCGCGCCCTGCTTCGCCGCCTCACGAATCGCCGCCACCGCCCGCTCCCGATTCGTCGGCGCATCGGGCGCACACTTCATCTGAACGAGCGCGATCGTAAACGTATCGTTCGCCATTACTTTGCGTTTCCCTTCACTTCAAAGCTGTGCAGTTTGTCTTGGTCGCGGAGGTAGAGTTTGCCGTTGGCGATGACGGGGTGTTGCCAGCTGGCGCTGCCGCTCGGTTCGGGGATTTTGAACGAGCCTGCGACTTTTGCCCCTTCTGGGTTGGCTTCGACGAGTGCGATGACGCCATTTTCGTAGCGGTAATACAACATGCCATCGGCGTAAACGACGGCGGCGGAGCCGTTGCCCCCGGCGACCGATTTCGTGTCTTTGTACATGATCTCGCCGGTCTTGAGTTCGACGCACGCCGGGTGGCCGCTGTTGTGGGCGTTGCCGAAGTAAATGTAATCGCCGACGAGGATCATCCCGCCGTGGTGGTTCTGGAGTTCGCCACTTTGATAGCGTTTGAGTTCCTTGACGGTGACCGAATCGCTGCCTTCGATGTTGATTTTCAACAGTGCCGAACCGCCATCGCCGTAGCCGGTGGAACACCAAACGAGGTCGTCGCGACAGACGATCGTCGGGATGTTCGCGGTGCCGTTGGAGATTTTCGCGTACTGCCAAAGCAGCTTGCCCGTCTCCGCATGAACCGCCACGACGCCGCCGGTTTTGCCGAGCAGCGTGATGTACATCGGCACGTCGCCGACTTTGGTTTTTACGGGCGAAGCGTAGCCCGCGCCGCCGGTGTCTTTCACTTCGGAACGCCAGATTTCCGTGCCGGTGTCTTTGTTCAACGCGACGACGGCAGCCTTGTCCCCGCCTGGAGTGCAAATCAATTTGTCGCCGTCGATGAGTGGGGTTTCGCTGTAGCCCCAGCCGGACATCATCTTGCCTTTGAGGTCTTTCGTGAAGCTCTTCTTCCAGACGAGCTTGCCATCTTTGGCATCGAGGCAGGCGAGTTCGCCGCCGACCGTCATCACATAGGCTTTGTCCGCCGCGACGACTACCGTGGCGTTCGGGTCGGAACCTTCGCTTGCGTACGGCGTCTCCCAAACGGGGCTGCCGTCGGCTTCCTTCAACGCCCACGCAACGTTCTTGCCGCCCTTACTGCCGGTGCCATAAATGAACCCGCCGGACACCGCCACCGACGAGTAGCCTTTGCCGCAACCCTTCACCGTCCAGGTTTTCGCAGGGCCATCTTTGGGCCACGACTTTAGCAAGCCCTTCTCTTTCGAGACGCCCGTACGATCCGGCCCACGCCAGCCAGGCCAATCGAACTCAGCCGCAGCGGCGAAGGAATTCGCGAATAAGCAAGTCGCAAGTGCAAGTCGGCGGATCATGGGTCGGGTTCCTGTTTCTAAGAAAGATTTTTAACCGCAGAGCACGCGGAGAGCGCGGAGAATACGATTTAACTCGTTTCCGCTTCACGTTCATCATGAAACATCTTCATCACTTCGTCCCACGAAATGGCCTCTGCTTTCCCGCTCTTCGCGTTGTCGACTCGGCGTTTCAGTTCGTCGGACCAGCCGTCATCGTCGACTTCGGTTTCCGGGTCGCCGAGCGAATCGTAGATTCGCTCGGCGAGTTCTTCTCGCTCGATATCGGATAATTCCAACGCGGCTTCGAGCAAGGTCTGCACTTGTGTGGACATCGACATCTCCCCTGACGCGCGGAACGAATGTGCGAATTGTACCGCAATTCGCACGCTCCAATTCGCATTACTTCGCTTTGACATCGTAGCAGGTGAGCTTGTCCTGATCGCGGAGGTAAAGTTTGCCACTCACGATCACGGGGTGCGGCCAACTGGCTTTACCGCTGCGTTCGGTCTCTTTGAACGACGACACGACTTTGAGGCTTACGGGCGATGGCTCGATGAGTACCATCGTGCCGTTGTCGTATCGGAAGTACAACAGGCCATCGGCAAAGAGGACGGCGGCAGAACTCCTGTCCGTGTCCTTAGCCGCAGCCGGGCTTCGTTCTGGCCCCCATTTGATGTCGCCATTAATCAAATCGACGCAGACGGGCTTGCCGTTGTTCTGGTCGTGGCCGAAATACGCGAAGTCGCCGACTTGTACCATGCCGCCGTGGTGGTTGTTCAACGCGGCCTTGTTGTAGGCTTTCAATTCCTTCACTGCGAACTTCTCCGAGCCTTCCGAAGTGATCTGTAGTAAAGCCGCCCCGCCGTCGTATGCACACGACACCCAGACGTGATCGCCACTAACGATTGGAATCGGGATTTGTGCCACACCACCACCGGCGGCTTTGCCTTTGTAACTCCACAGCAGTTTGCCATCCTCAGGACTGACGCCGACGACGCCTGCCGCCTTGCCCATGAGCACGACGTACATCGGACGGCCTGCCAACGTGACTTTCTGCGGCGAACAATAGCCGCCGCCATCATTGCCACCGCCCGCGATCGCGCTCTTCCAGATGTCTTTGCCCGTCTTCTTGTCCAAAGCGACCAGCGCGGCTTTGCTACCGCCGGGAACGCAGATGAGCTTATCGCCATCGATCAGTACGGAGTCGGTGAACCCCCACGATGGCACCTTGCCATTGAATTCATTGACGTAATGGCGTTCCCACAGCAATTTCCCGGTAGTGGCATCGAGCGCAACGAGTTTGCCGATGCTGCTCACCGCAAACACTTTGCCGTCGTCGTAGGTCGGGCTGGCGCTCGGACCGTTGTTCTGGGGTGGTTTTAACTCTCTCGGCGCGTCGAATGGCGTGAACCAGAGTTCGCTGCCGTCGGCTTCCTTCAACGCCCAGATGCCATCTTTGCCATCGCGGGTACCCATGCCGAAGATGGTGCCTTTGGCGATCGTCGGCGTGCCGAAGCCGAGGCCGAGGCTTTTAACCGACCAGACTTTCGCTGGGCCTTCCGCCGGCCACGTTTTGAGCAGGCCGGTTTCCTTGGAGATCCCATCGCGTTTCGGGCCACGAAAAGCGGGCCAATCTTCGGCGAATGCGGTGGAAGTGAATAGCAAGCACGCAATCAGCAGAAAGCGAATCGGCATCGGCGAAACTCCGGGAAACGAGGGCAGGCAGGTACACAGATCGTTTTATCTGGTATACCCGCTGCCGCAAGTCGTTCACCGCGTTCTCATCAAATCGCGACTAGCGCACGCGGACGTGCGAATACTGAAATCCGAACGCCGGCGGGGGCGGTGCATAGTAAATCGGTCGTTCGATGTAAACGGGTTCCTCGCGGACGATGATGCGTTGGCGTAGCGGTGGCCCGTACGCGCGGTTTCGCGAATCTTGCATCGTGCGGATCACTTGCGGTGGCACGTTGTTCGCACTCAGATATTCGATGTCTTTCGTCGAAAGGTTGAACGTCGAGCCGGTCGAACGGATCTGGTTGATGATGACATCGGCACTGACGTTCTGCTGAACCATCGTCACGACATCGATGAGTTCCACTTGCGCCTGACGTGACGCCGCAGCTGCCGCTTGGTCGGCGCTCGCTTGGCGGACTTCCGCGCGTTCTTCATCGCGTTTGTCGGCATTGTGGCCCGCCAACGCACCGATGCCGCCACCGAGTAGCGTACCGGCCACGGCACCGGTCTTCGGGTTGCCGGTTGCGGCACCGATTGCCGTTCCGAGGCCCGCACCGACACCTGCGCCGATCAGGCCGCCTTTTTCCGTGTTGTTCATGGTCGAACAACCGGTGCTGACGGTCGCGAGAATCGTGCAAAACCAGACTGCAAATCGTCCGTGGCGGAACATGTCGCAATTCCTCATTCATACAACGTCGTGGTGCGCACCATGCCCGTAGCAGGGCAGGGCGTCAAGACCGGATTGGGTTTTCCCGGTTGACGTCGCATACCATTGCTCGCACCATGACACTTATCGCCCAACGCGGGCGGGCGTCTTTGTCGAAAACGTAAGGAGCGCGAAATGTCGATTCCACGAGCGTGGCTCGTTCTCTTGTTAGCCAGTTTCCTCAGCATGACTGAAACATCTGCCAGCGCAAATGCCCAGGCTCCTGCACTTCCTGATGGCGTGACGAAAGGCGTCACGGTTGAAGGCATCACCGAGTACAATCTCGCGAACGGCCTGCGGGTGTTGCTGTTGCAAGATGCCTCGCAGCCGAAGGTGACGGTTAATGCCACGATCTTCGTCGGCAGCCGCCACGAAGGGTACGGCGAAACGGGTATGGCCCACTTGCTCGAACATATGGTGTTCAAGGGCTGTCCGAAGTTCCCCGACGTGCCCAAGGCACTCCGCGACCACGGGGCGAACTTCAACGGCACTACCTCCGTCGACCGTACAAATTACTTCGAGACGATGTCCGCAACCGATGAGAACCTCGAATTCGGCATCGAACTCGAAGCGGATCGCATGATCAACAGCTTCATCGCGCGCGAAGAACTCATGAAAGAGTTCACCGTGGTACGAAGTGAATTCGAGCGCGGCGAAAATAACCCCGTGGGGATTCTATTTCAACGGATGCAGTCGTCCGCATTCGTGTGGCACAACTACGGCAAATCGACCATCGGCAACCGCACCGACATCGAGCGCGTTCCCGTCGATAGCTTGAAAGCTTTCTACAAAAAGTTTTACCAGCCCGACAATGCGTTCATTGTGATCGCCGGGAAGTTCGACGCAGCGAAGGCACTCGCACTGACCGCGAAGCACTTCGGCTCGATACCGAAACCGACCCGCGAACTGCCCGTCACATATACCGAGGAACCCCCACAAGACGGCGAGCGCGTCGTAACGCTCCGTCGCGTCGGCGAAGTCGGCGCGACGGGTGCGGTGTATCACATCCCCGCCGCGAGCCATCCCGATTACCCCGCGTGCGAAATTTTGGCAAACGTGCTTTCAACGCAACCGAACGGCCGACTGTACAAGGCCCTCGTCGAAGCGAAGAAAGCGAGCGGCGTCTTCGCGTTCGCGCGGAACACGTTCGACCCCGGCACAATGACGGTCATCGCAATGACCGAAGCTGACAAGACTGAATCGACCCGCGATGCGATGATTGCATTGCTCGAATCCCTACCCGAAACGCCGATCACCGCCGAGGAAGTCGAGCGGGCACGCCTGCCACTGATTCAGCAACGCGAACGCACGTTGGCGAATACGCAATCCTTCGCGATCAGCCTGAGCGACTGGGCCGGGTGCGGCGACTGGCGCTTGTTCTTCGTTCACCGCGACCGCCTCGAAAAAGTCTCCGCCGCAGATGTCAACCGCGTCGCCGCGAAGTACCTGATTCGCTCGAACCGCACCGTTGGCATTTACGTTCCGACGAAGCAATCCGAACGCGCGCAGATCCCCGGTGCCCCCACCGTCGATTCGCTGGTTAAAGATTACGTCGGCCGCGCCGCACTATCCGCCGGGGAAGCGTTCGACCCGACGCCGGAGAACGTCGAGAAGCGCGTCGTACGCGGGAAACTCGCATCGGGCCTGTCGTATGCCTACCTGCCGAAGAAAACCCGTGGCGAAACGGTCAACCTGTCGATGATTCTCCGCTTCGGTAATGCCGACTCCTTGAAAGGCAAAACCGAACCGGCCGAGTATATGGGTGCCATGCTCAACCGCGGTACGAAGTCGAAGACTCGCCAGCAGATCAAGGATGAATTCGACAGACTCGGTTCGATCGTCTCGATCGGTTCCGATCCGGGCGATGTGACGATTACGCTGCAAACGAAGCGTGCGAATCTGCCCGCCACTCTGGCGTTGTTGAAGGAAATTCTCCGCGAACCGAACTTCCCCGAAGCCGAGTTCGAGGTGCTGAAACGCGAACAACTCGAAGGCCTCGAGCAAAACCGCACCGATCCGCAAGCGCTGGCCGATAACGCGCTATCTCGGAAACTCGCCCCGTTCCCGCCGGACGACACGCGATACGTGCCGACGTTCGCGGAATCGAAGTCGCGGTTGACAGCGCTGACCGTGGCGAATGTTCGCGAAGTCTACGAAACGCAACTGAGCGGCACGTCTGGCGAAGTGGCCATCGTCGGCGATTTCGACCCGAAGGCCGCCACGACGGCGATCGAAGCGATTCTGGAAGGCTGGACGTCGACAATCGCATACAAGCGAATCTCGGAGCCAGCCGTGGCCGTCGCCGGTGGTGTGGAAAAGATTATCACGCCGGACAAAGCGAACGCGGTTTACGTCGCCGGTTTGAACGTGGCGATTCAGAACACTGACCCCGATTATGCCGCACTGATTATCGGGAACTACGCGCTCGGCGAAGCCCCACTCGCCAGCCGCCTCAGCGTTCGCGTTCGCGGCAAAGAAGGACTTTCCTACGGCGTGCGTTCGGCCGTTTCCGTCTCGTCGGTCGAGAAGAACGGACGCTTCAGCATGTCCGCGATCACCAACCCCGACAACATGGGCAAGGTCGATACGATCATGGCCGAAGAACTGAAAAAGTTCCTGAGCGAAGGCATGAGTGCGTCCGAACTCGAAGAGGTCAAGAAAGCGTTTATTCAAACGCTACGCGGTCGGCGTGCGAACGATGGCGCACTGGCGGGGCAGTTGGTAAACGGGCTGTATGCCGGGCGAACCTTCGAGTATTACGCGGACCTCGAGAAGAAAATCGAAGCGCTTCAGCCCGGCGATATTAAGAAGGCATTCGATAAACTGATCGATCAGAAGAAGTTGGTGATCATTCAGGCGGGCGATCTCGATAAGAAGCCCGCGCCGAAAACCGACGAGAAAAAGTAACCGGTTGCCGCATTCGCGTGTCTACCCCAGGAAACCCACCCGTAGGACGGGTGGGTTTCGTCATCGAGGATACTGATTATGGACGCTGCCGATCGCCCAGTCGATAACGCACCGTATTTGACTCACGTTCACGGTGGACTGACCATCGAAGGTTGGTCGCGTGCGGCGGTGCAAAGCTACTGGCGCGTGCCCGAACTCAAGGTCGGCTTCGACCTCGGTGGCCATCCGTGGGACTTCATGGGCACGCCCAACTGGTTCGTTTCGCACACGCACCTGGACCACATCGCCGCACTGCCCGTCTACGTGGCACGCCGACGCATGATGAAGATGGAACCGCCGACGATCTACGTCCCCATCGAAGGCGTTGAAGACGTGCGGCGATTCATGCAGATCATGCAACGGCTCGACCGCGGCCGCCAAATCGCCGAGATTATCGGCGTCGAACCCGGCCAGGAAATCGAACTCTCTCGCGAACTCGTCGTCACGGTCTTCGCCACCACGCACACGATCCCCTCGTGCGGTTTCGTCGTCTGGGACCGTCGCAACAAGCTCAAGGAAGAGTTTCTGGAACTCTCCGGCACGCAGATTCGCGATCTGCGCCTCGCTGGTACCGCGATCACGCGCGAAGTGCGTACGCCGATCCTCGCCTACACCGGCGACACCAGCCCCGCTGGCATCGACGGCTATCCGCCCGTTTACGAAGCCAAAGTGCTCATCACCGAACTCAGTTTCATCCGTGCGAGTCATCGTCGCGAGAAAATCCACAAGTTCGGCCACATGCACCTCGACGATTTCCTCGAGCGTGCCAACCGCTTCAACAACGAACTGATCATCGCCGCACACTTCAGTACCCGCTACCACACCGAGGAAATCCTCCGCACGTTAGGCAACAAACTCCCCGAGAAGCTGCAATCGAAAATGCGACTGTGGGTGTGAGCCGCAGGTCGCATTCACCCATCCCTCGCCAACGCGCGTCGGCTAACAAATCCGATCCCGTAATCCGCGAGTAATTGCTGCATTTGTGCGGTGACATCGGGGAACTGGGAGCGAACGTCGTTCGCCTCCCAGCGATCCTCTGGCCGCGCAAACAGCATCGCTTCCCGAACCGGCTCGTCGTCCTCGGCATGTCCCGTCGGTTCGAGGTAGGTCCAGTCGGCGGTGCGAATGGCCCGTTCGCCGTAACCATCGATTTCGCAAACGCTGATCGCGTGCGTACGCGGTTCGTGTGGCATTCCGTTCCAGTGTGCGGTCAAGTCGCGGCCTTCGATACCCACATCATTTTCCAATTTCAGCAACGACAGAATCGTCGGCATGATGTCCGCAGGTTGCGTGATGTCGGACACCCGCAACCCCGCATGTTCGGCGTTCGGTAGCTGGATAATGAGCGGCAGGTGAACGAACTCTTCGTGCAGATACGGTCGATGTGCCCCGATGTAGCCGCGCTCGCCGAGCGGATACCCGTAGTCGCTGGTCACGAGCCACGCGGCGGTTTCGTGAAGGTTGCGTTCGCGGAACAGCGCGAAGAGTTCGCCGAGTTGGGCATCGAACCCCGTGACGGCAGCGGCGAAGCTGCGGTGGAGCAGATCCCACGAATCGAAGTCGGCGGTATCGGTCCACCCCGGCGACGGATCGGCCCACGGGATGATCGCTTCGATGTACTCATCGGGTGCCGTTTCGCCGACGAGATCTTCGACGTAAACTTCGAACACGCCATCGGGCACGAACCACGGCGGGAGCATCGCATCGCATTCGATCCACAACAGAAACGACGTGACCGCCTTCAGTTCGTCGAGAATCTGCGGCAACATCTGCAACAACGCCGTCGTGGGCGTGGCATCATCGGGGTTCGGCCTCGCGTCGAACTGTTTCTGCCAGCCAGCGTAGAAATCGGGTGTGTCGTTCGCCTCGCGGTTCGCACGGACCAACACCGTGGCGACACCCGACGCATTGAGCGTGTCGAGTAAATCGACGTGCGACGATCCGAGGCCCGTTCGCCAGGCGATTCGTGCGGAGTTGGCGTCGGGGTTGTCCGAGAAATGGCTGTCGAAGGCGATGCCATCGACGGCGAGTCGATCGAGGTGCGGGGTGGCAGAGAATTCGTTGCCGTAAATTCCCCAGCATCCGGTGGGGCAACCGTGGAGCGAGACGACGATGGTTTGCATGCACCTGCCAGGAGTGGGCGTGATTCGCGACCGTTTCGATTAGTTTATCGGCGAAATCGCAGTTCACGCGCCGCACGGGGAAATGAGTCCTACAACGGACAGAAGTAACGCTCTGCAAACGACGAGGAGATACGCTGTGCTCGGGCCGATCTTCATGCGGGAACTCGTGACGGTACCGCGACAGCGGGGACACTTTCCTACTCGCGTTGCGCTCGTCGGTCTGATCGCGATTCTGGGCATCACGCTCTGGCAAGCCACGATCGGTTTCACCCGCACGGCCACACTCGGCGAGGCGGCCCGTTTCGGCCTGATGCTCTTCCAGATCACGCTTTACGTCGAACTGATGTTGCTCGTTTTTTTCGCGGCACTTTCCGCAGCCAGCACGGTTTCGCAAGAGAAAGACCGCCGCACGTTCATCTTGCTGTTGCTTACCGACATGTACGATTACGAGATCGTGTTAGGCAAACTCGTCGGCAGTCTGTTGCCACTGGCGGCACTGTTATTGACCACCGTGCCGATCCTTTCGATGCTGCTGTTGCTCGGCGGAATCGATCCTTCACAGGTGATTCAGGGCGCGCTCGTACTCGGTGCGTCCGCGTTTGCGGCTGGCTCGCTCGGCGGGGTGATTGCGCTCTGGCGGGAACGCACGTTTCAGGCGCTCGCACTTTCGGTGTTGTGCCTCGTACTTTATTTCTGCCTCAGCCAAGGCGTTGGTATTCTCGGGCCGTACCTTTCGCGAGAAGTGAACTGGAACGTGGTTCAGGCGTGGCTCGATCCGTTCGTCGTCATGCAATCGGTGCTCTCCCCACCGGCGAGCGGTTGGAGTGGCATTCCCCCCGCGTACGGCTTCACGTTCGTCATGCTGGTGTGGTGCCTGCTTCTGAACGGCCTCGGCATCTGGAAACTGCGGAAGTGGAATCCGAGCGGCGAGCCGATCATGCAACGCGAGAAGCAGGCCGCCGACCCCGAAGCGGGGCTGAACTCGGAGGAACTCTCCACGTTCCGCGCAAAGGCCCATGCCGCACCGGGTGCCGTCCGCGAAGTGGGCGACAACCCGATTCTCTGGCGGGAAATCAAGACGCTCGCTTACGGGCGACGCCCGTTGTTGGTCAAACTCGCGTATGGCCTCGTTCTGGCGCTGATCGTCTACTTTGCCTACTCCGAATTGCGTCAACCCGGTGGCCGCGCGGCCTACGCGGCGGCTTACGGCCTCGTGCCGGTCACTGTGCTGAGTATGCTCCTGATTGCGGCACAAGCCGTCACTTCGATCACCTCCGAACGCGATGGCGGGGCGCTCGATATTTTGCTCGTAACCGATGTGTCGCCGTACGAGTTCGTCTTCGGGAAAATCCTCGGCGTGATCTACAACACCTGGCAGTTCATCGTTCCGCCGATCCTCATGGCCGCGTTTTACGCTTTCGAAGGCGTCCTCACCAAGACGCCGGATACGCTCAGCATGGGTGCGCGATTCGCGACGAACTTCGCCCCGATGCTCACGGTAATCGGTGCGATTCTGCTGCTGTTCTCGTTCGCGTTGGTGCTCGGGTTGCACGTGGCACTCCGCCTGACAAACAGCCGCATGGCGATCATCAACACGCTCGGCACCGTGTTCTTCCTGTCGGTCGGCACGCTGATCTGCATCTACCTGATCCTCATCAACGGTGGCAGTTTCGCGAACCAGTGGCTGAGCTTCATCTCGTTCCTCGTACTCGGTATCGGCGGGTTGTTCTGGGTGCTGAGTGCGGATCGGCCATCGTCGGCGGTCACGATCGGCAGCACACTTTGCCCGCTCGCGATGTTCTATTGCGTGACGAACATCCTCATCGCGAAGCCCGGCACCAACGAATCGGCCGACCCCCTCGTCCCGTTTGTCTCGCTGACGGTCGCATTTGGCTTCACGATTGCCGCGATGCTCGTCCCGCTACTCAGCGAGTTCGACGTGGCACTCGGCCGAACCACGGCGGCGAACGAAGAATAAAATTCGGGTTGGTTCAAACTTGGGTAACAGAGTCCGCATCCTATGTTTTCCACCGGCAAAGACTGAGGGTTGTGGTGAGTCTTCAAAACATGACTGTGGCTGATCGCGTCTCGAAGACTCGCCACGACTCCCTTGCTGGCGCGTCGGGCTAACAATATTGATCCCGTTAGCCCGACGCGCTAGCGAGGGACGGTCGTGTGGAGTCTTCGACGCACGACGTTTCGTGTGCCCGGAATGTGCGTTGTGCGAACCGTTTTTTGAACCACGCCTAAAAATCAGACTTGAAACACGCCGGTTTGGAAGGGCAAGCCGTCGTCGTGGCGGGTGGCGATGGCGACAGCTTCGAGCAATGTTTGCCGCGTGTCGTTGGGCGAAATAATCACATCGACCCAGAGGCGGGCGGCGGCGTAGCGGATGTCGGTTTGCTTTTCGTACGCGGCCACGACTTGCTGACGTAGCCGTGTCAGTTCCTCGACGTCCGGCGTTTGCCCTTCGCGTTTCATCGCCTGAATCTGAATTTCCAGCAGCGTACTTGCGGCTTGATCGCCGCCCATCACGGCGTATTTGGCCGTCGGCCACGCGAACGCAAATCGCGGATCGAACGCCTTCCCGCACATCGCGTAGTGGCCCGCGCCGTACGCGCCACCAGTGATGAGTGTAATCTTCGGCACGACCGAATTCGCGATCGCGTTCACCAACTTCGCCCCGGCTTTGATGATCCCCGATTGTTCCGAATCGCGGCCCACCATGAAGCCGTTGACGTTCTGCACGAACAGAATCGGCACGCGAGTTTGGTTGCAATCCATCACGAAACGGGCCGCTTTCTCGGCGGAATCGACGTACATCACGCCGCCGAACTGGAGCGGGCCGTTCGCGGGCTTCACGCGCATTTTCTGGTTCGCGACGACACCGATGGCTCGCCCGCCGAGCCGCGCGTAACCGCAAACGACCGTCTGGCCGAACTCGGATTTATATTCGTCGAACGTACCGTCATCGAGGATGCCGTTCAGCAAGTCGCGGACATCGTACTCGGTGCCGTTCGTGAATGGGTCGAAGTCGGTGCGATGCGATTTCGCACTCGGTGACATGCCGATGTCATCGGTCTGCAAAAAGTCGATCAGCTTGCGAATGCGTGCGAGGCACGCTTCGTCGTTCGGTTCGCGATAGTCGATCGTTCCGCTAATCGTGGCGTGCATCGCGGCCCCGCCGAGGTCTTCGTGTGCGATCACCTGCCCGATGGCCGCCTTCACGAGCGCCGGCCCCGCGAGGTACAGCCCGCTGCCTTCGGTCATTAAAATTTTGTCGCACAACACGGGCAGATAGCCGCCACCGGCGACGCAGTTCCCCATGATCGCGGCGAACTGCGGGATGCCCTTCGCGGAGAGGATGGCGTTGTTGCGGAAGACTCGACCGAAGTCGTCCTCATCGGGGAAGACTTCATCTTGGAGCGGTAGAAACACCCCGGCGGAGTCGACGAGGTAAACGAGCGGCAAGCGGTTTTCGAGTGCGATTCGCTGGGCACGCAGCACTTTTTTACACGTCATCGGGAAGAACGCGCCGGCTTTCACGGTCGCATCGTTCGCGATAATCATCACCCGTCGCCCGCAGATCTGCGCGATGCCCGTGACGACGCCCGCCGAGGGCGCGCCGCCGAATTCGGCGTACATCTGCCACGCCGCCCACACGCCGAGTTCAAAGAACTGGCTTTCCGCGTCGATGAGTTTCGCGATCCGTTCGCGTGCCGTCAGGCGATGCTTTTGATGTTGGCGCTCGATGGCCGCAGCGCCGCCACCGAGCCGGATGATTTCGATTTGCGCGAGGAGTTCCGGCGACATTTTTCGTTCCGCCACCAAAGAATCGTTTGAGCGGGAACACACCGCGTGGCATCTCGGCCCACGATCGCAATCAAAGGGCTACCGCGTATGTTGCGTTCCTTCAGTGACAGGCAACTCATGACGATGAATCTCTTCCTGTCGGGCGATCACGGCCCAAGTTGGATCATCGGATGGTCTATCAAACTGCTTGATAACAATGCCTTTATCGTCCCAGACCATCGACTGAAGCACGATGCCGAAACGGCACTCCGAGAACTCGCTCATCTGCCCATTCTCATGCCACTCTTTATGCGTGCCGTGGATGACATCCCGAAAGAAGTGTGCCTCGTGGTACAACGTGCCGTCCTTGTACCATTCTTGCGTGAGACCCCAACGCAGCCCCTCGCGGAAACGTTGTTCTGAGCAAAGATGACCCTCTTTGAACAGAGAGTAGGTGGTGCCTGTGAACAACTCGCCTTGATAGATGTAGTTGCCGTTTGGCCCAGCCTCGGGGTCAAACTCGATTTCTTCAATCAGCACACGTGGCAAGTTCATGTTTGACTCCTTATCGCTGACTCCGACCGATCATACACTCGTTAAACCATCATCCGTTAGTCGTTGATTCCTCTCTTAGGCCCTGTAATATCTCATAATCGGGATCCGAAGCTGTCAGACGAAAATCACTTGCTAGTTGCCCGTCTTCGCTCCAAGTTACTTCACGAATGGCAATGCCGTACTCGTACTCTCCCGATGAGATGAGTACACCGCTTGCATTCCATTCTCTTGCACGACCATGTAAAACGCCACTAACATATTCTGCCTCGCCTGCAAGTGGCCCAGAACGATGCCAGACTTTTTCTAAACCCCATGTCCGCCCCTCACGAAGTTCAGTTTCTCCGGCAGGCTCACCGCTCGGGAAAAAACTGAGAGAAATACCTGTGAACGCGCGACCTTGATGCATGAAAATGTCATTTGCCTCGTCGTAGCTGAGACTCTCTTCTTTGACTCGGATCATGAGGTTTCCTCTTCGTCGAATCGAGGATCAATTGCAGGATCGGCTGCAAGATAGGTACACAGCCGATAGCCGCTCCGGTGCAACGCCAAGGCGGCCGGGCCGATGGAGAGCATCCCGCGAGTTCGACCGATCCTGCCGAGTTTACGCCACAAAAAACCCAAGAGTTTGAGGGCCTCGGGATCGCGACTCATGCACGAAATGTCTCCTGGAGCGATGTGGGTGTTCGACACCACACCGCGAAACCTCAGATCAACAGTTCCGGGGTTGAAGCCAGGGAAAACTGAATGGCGAATCTCATTAGGATCTTTGGAGCGTTTTGCGGTGAACTTGTAGGGTGCCTTTTGCACGAGAAACGACAGCTCATCGACACTCCCGTTAGGAAATACTTTCGGCTCCGCCGGGATACCGAGTAACGAAGCCTTTTTGAAGGTGATCGGCTTCGTCCCTGTGCCGTGAACCAAAGCGTAGACGAGCGGCACGTCCTGCTCGGCGGCGGTAAGCCAGGACACCGCATCGGCGGCGGTCAGGTAGAAGTATTTCGTCATCGTCTACTCGCGAGAACATGTTTGCCCGGTGACATTTCACCCCGCCCATTCCTTGCGTTGTCGCGATGAGGGGATGTTCATCGCTTCGCGGTACTTCGTGACTGTACGCCGCGCCACGGTGAGACCCGCGAGTTTGAATTTTTCGACGATCTCCTCGTCCGAAAGCGGTTTCTGCTTGCTTTCGTCGGCGATGATCTCTTGCAGTTTCTGTTTGATGCGCTCCCATGCGACATCGAGGCCGGTCTGTTCGTTCTTCGTTCCGCCGCCGAAAAACCGCTTGAGTGGGAACACACCGCGTGGCGTTTCGACCCATTTGTCGTCGACCGCGCGGCTGACGGTCGTGACGTGGACGCCGACTTTCTCCGCGATTTGTTCCATTTTCAGTGGCTGAATGTGGTCCGGCCCGCGATCGAGGAACGCCCGCTGGTGGTTGATAATCTCCCGCGTCACTTTCGTCAGCGTGCTGCGGCGCTGTTCGATCGCATCGATCAGCCAGCTTGCGGACGTGATCTTTCGCTTCAAATATTCGCGCGCCTTCGGATCCGAGCTTTTGTCCTTGAACAGCTCGATGTACCGCTTGCTGATGCGCACGTTCGGCACCCAGTCGTCCGTAAGGCGAATGTCGAAACCGTCTTCGTCGTTGCGGGTGACGATGATATCGGGGACGACGTACTGCGTGCTTTCGGCGGCATACTTTCCGCCGGGCTTCGGGTCGAGCCGCCGCAGAATCTCGATCGCTTCCTTGATCGTCTCGATGTCGCTGCCGGTTTTCTTCTGGATCGCGGGCAGCCGGTTGTGCGCCACGTCTTCGAGGTGGTGCGCGATCAACGATCGGACGAGGTCCGCGTGTTCGGTTTCGTTGTCGACTTGTAGCGTCAGGCACTCTTTCGTGTCGCGCGCACCGACGCCGGCGGGGTCGAGTTTTTGAATCGAAAAGAGTGCTTCTTCGACATCGACGACGGTGATGGCTGTGCCGGTGATCGCCTCGTAGTTGCGGGCGAGTTCGTCGAAGGCGATCGGGATCGGCTTGCGATTTTCCGCGTCGTGGTCCAGCAAGTAGCCGTTCTCGTCGAGGTGCGTAATCACGAATGCCGCAATCGGCAGATGCTCGAGCGAGAGATCGAGGTACGCGAGTTGCTCGGATAAATGTTCTTGCAACGACTGCGGTGCGGTCGTGATGTTCTGCATCGCGTCGAGTTTGCGCACCCCGGCTTCTTCGCTCATCGAGCGACTGGGGCGGTGTTCTTCGTTGAAGTGATCGCCCCAATCGCGATTGAGTTCGTCGAGCCGGTTGAACTCGAGGTCGCCGGTTTCGTCGTGCTTCAGCGGGGCATCGGGGTTGAACTCGGCGGGGCCTTCTGGTTCGGTGGCCTTGCGCTCCTTGATTTCCAATACGGGGTTCTCTTGCAGTTCCGCCTGGATGCGCTCTTGCAACGCCATGATCGGCAACTGGAGGATTTCCATCGACTGGATCATGCGCGGCGCGAGCCTCATGCTGAGGTTCTGCTCCGTCCGCATACCCATTCCAAGATTTAATCCGCTCATGCGTTCCTTCTCTCCGCAGTCGTCAGTACGCTTTTCGCGCGTCGAGTGCATCCGACAATATCTGAAAATTGATCAGTTCGAGCGATGCCCCACTCGGGACACCGCGGGCGAGTCGCGTGATCGGCACGCCGGTACCGGCCAGGAACGTGGATACGAGTAGCGCCGTGCCGTCGCCCTCTAACGTCGGGCTGGTCGCAAGGATGACTTCGCGAACGCCGCCTTTCCGCACGCGCTGCAACAGGTCGGTCAGCGTCAGCTTTTCGGGGCCGACATCTTCGAGCGGGGCGAGCCGTCCGCCGAGCACGTGATAGACGCCGCGATAGTTGCCGGAGCGTTCGAACAAACCGACATCGCGAGTCGTTTCCACTACGCAGATCATACCCGCATCGCGGCGACGATCCGAACAAATTTCGCAGCGTTCGCCTTCGCACAAATGATGGCATTCGCGGCACGGATGGACCCGCTCCACGACGGCCCGCAACGAATCCGCCAAGGTACTGGCTACGGTGCGGTCGCCGACGAGCAGAAAGTGCGCGATGCGTTCCGCCGTTTTCGGCCCGACACCGGGCAACTTGCCGAGTTCTTCGAGTAATGTCGAAATCGCGTTCCCGTTCTCCGACACGCAATCGCCTCCCTTTTCAGCCTAAACCGAGGCCGCCAAGCATATTGGCTGGCAGACCGACGTTGGTTGCCATCTTCGCGGTTTCTTCCGCAACGAGTTCTTTCGACTTGCTCAACGCCTGATTCGTCGCGGCGGCGATCAGGTCTTCGAGCATTTCGCGATCGTTGAGTGCCATCGCTTCGGGGCTGATCGTCACATTCTGGACTTCCATTCGCCCGTTGACGCGAACCGTCACGTAGCCCGCACCGGCCTTGCCTTCAGCGGAAACATTGTTGATGACCGATTGCAACTTCAGGATTTCCTCCTGAATTTTGCCCTTGTTGCCCATCAACTTCATCATCGCGCTGAGTTCGTTGAACATGCGTTACTCCAATTCGTCTTCGTCGAGTACGGTAAGCGGTTCGGGGAGCGGTTCCTGCCAGTCGTCGGCCACGATCGGCGTGTGCGGGTTGTAGCCGTTTTCGATGTTCACGAACTGCGCACCGAGGACATCGAACGCCGCTTTGAACATCGGCAAATCTTTAATATCCTTGGCTCGCGTCGAGGGCGTCGCTTTCGGAACATCGCGTGTGGCCGTCGGTGAACCGACGAGTTGCTCAATGCGGATCGCCCAGTCTTGACCCGTCAATCGCTTGAGCACTTTTCGCAGTTCGTCGCTCGTATTTTCGCCCGACACGTGCTGGTAAGCAGAACTATAGTCCGGCGGAAACGGGATTGCCAGAGCATTTGGCCCAGCAATTGCTACATTTTTCGCCAACACCAACGATCGCGCCTTCGTCGGCCCCATTTCCTGAAGCACGCGCTGCCACACTTCCTGCAAGTTATTCGCATCGACAATTGGAAATGGCACGCCGTCAGTTTCTGGAACCGCTATCGGTTTTTTTTTTGATTCATCGACGGTTGGCGTCGGATGGGGACTCGTTGGCGCGGGACGTTTGGCAGCGACGGGTGCGACCGTGCCACCGCTCGCAATCAGTGTCGTCAACTGCGACAGCGAGACGAGATCTTCGAGCCGACTGAGGCGAATCACCGCCATTTCGAGCAGAATTTGCGTGAACGAGCTGCCGCGCATCTTCATCTTGGTCGTCGTCCAGATGTCCAGCCCTGCAAGAATCGTATCGAGGTTCGTGCCCTTCGCGTGCCGCTTCAGTTTCTCCCGATACGCCGTCGTGCCCGGCAGTTCGCTGAAGTCGTTCCCCGCCGACAATACGAGCATCAGACCACGCCAGTATTCGATGAGTTGGTCGAGCAATTCGCCGAGTTGCAACCCGCGTTCGGCAAAGTCCGTGATGCTCGACAACGCCTTCGGGGAATCGCCGGTGAGGATCGCTTCGGCAAGCTCGGTCACACGATCTTCACCCGCAGTGCCGAACAGGCTGTGAACCTTTTCGCTCGTCAGGTCGCCATCGCTGAACGCGAGCAGTTGATCGAGCAGCGATTGCGAATCGCGCATCGAACCGGCCGCCCGGCGTGCGATCATGTGCAGCGATTCATCGTCCGCTTTCAGCCCCTCTTTCGCAACGATCTTTTGCAATGCCTCGAAGATCTTTTGCGTGCGGACTTGCGCGAAGTCGAAGCGCTGGCAACGCGATAGGATCGTGATCGGGATCTTGTGAATTTCCGTCGTGGCGAAGATGAACTTAACGTGCGGCGGCGGTTCTTCGAGCGTTTTCAGGAGCGCGTTGAATGCGCCCGTCGTCAGCATGTGGACTTCGTCGATGATGTAAATTTTGAATCGCGCACGGGTTGGCCGGAAGCCGACGTTGCTGCGTAGGTCGCGAATTTCATCGACTTTGTTGTTGCTCGCACCGTCGATTTCGAGCACATCGACATCGTCGCCGGTGGCAATGGACTTGCAAATATCGCAGACATCGCAAGGCGTCGGCGTCGGGCCTTTCACGCAGTTCATCGCCTTCGCCAGAATTCGCGCACACGACGTTTTGCCCACCCCACGGGCACCGGTAAACAAGTACGCATGGGCCACACGCCCCGAGTTCAGTGCGTTCGTGAGAGCCTGTGCAACGTGTTCCTGGCCGATGAGTTCGACGAGTTGCTGAGGTCGGTAACGACGCGCGACGACGGTATAACTCGCGGACGGCGCGACCGTTACAGATTCGACCGGTTTACTCTTGGCCATCGGGTTGCATCTCGTTCGTCGCGGTTCCGTGCGAAGCAATCGTACGCAGCCCGACGCGAACATTCTAGCGGTTCGCCGTCACTTTCCGAATCGCGACGGGCTTCAGTGGCAGTTCGCTGCCGGGCGTTTTCGCGGGCATGTCGGCGATCTTCCGCAACGTATCCAGGCCGAGCGTGACTTTGCCGATGACGGTGTACTCTTTGTCCATCAGCGGGGCGGGGCCGAGCGTGATGTAAAACCGCACGCCCGCCGATTCATCGTCTTCTTCGCGCCAGAAGCCGACGGTGCCTTCTTCGTGCGTAATGTCGCCGATTTCTGGCTTCAAAAAGTACCCCAAGTGCCCGCGTCCCGGCGTGCCATCGCCGACGGGGCAACCTGCCGTGATGAACTCGTATGGTGCGCGCGTGCCATCGGTGGAGACGGACACTTGTTGAACGACGCGCTCGAATACGAGGCCATCGAAGTAGCCGACTTTCGTCAGCGCGAGGAAGTTCCGCACGTGGTTCGGTGCGACATCGGGGTGCAGCGTAATCTCGAACGTACCCGCTTCGGTTTCGATATTCGTACGCAACGTTAGTGGCAGGCCCGCATCGTCGGTCAGCGCGATGCCCGGCCACACTTTGCGCACATCGTCGGCGAGTTTCGCCGCCGGTTTCCCTGCGAACGTTTTATCCGGTGGCAACTCGAAACCTTCGGGTGCAATCGCAACCGTGGCCGCATCGAACGGCACGTTATACTCGGCCGCATTTCGCTTCACCGGAACCGGTTGCAACGGTGCCACCGCAGGAACCACCGCCTCCGTCGGCTGGTCGGTCACCTCGGATTTCCCACAACCCACGATACCCAGACCGACCAACAAACCCAACAGCACCACAGTTCGCCAGCCACTCATGTTCAGGCTCCTTCAGGACATCTCGCTACGGGAAGCGGATGCGAACATAGTCGGGAGCGAATCGCCGGTCAATCGGATCTATCCGTGTGCCATACGACACAGTCTCTGTATTGCACCCACGGTGCCGCTCGTGTTAAGAACGTGTTAGTTTCCATCAATTCTGCGATAATGCTCGCCGAACTCCTACGGTCAGTTCGCGCATTTCGCGAAACTCGAGCGGGACTTTCGCGTCGGCAATCGCTCGTTCGAAAACCGCGCGGCAATCGTCGTCGTGGAGTTCGATCGCCATGGCATCGACGTTGTGAATCCAGCTTTCGTAGTTGCGAGCAAAGATTTCGCGCTCGGATTTTTCCACGTCAATCTTCAAGAAGCTAATGCGTTTCGCGCCAGATTCCCGGAAAAGCGTACCGATGTCGGTCGCCACGAATTCCGATGCCTCCTCTGGCCGACATTCTCGGACCATTCGCGCCCACTCGCGGCCATCGCGAAACGGCTCCTCGCTCATCCGCAATCGTGCGGGGTGCGACCACACGCCCGAATTCACGAGCCGAACGCGATCCCGATACGGTGCGAGGTTGCGTTGCAAGACGGCAAAGTTTGAAGGATCCGGTTCGATCGCGATAAGGCGAGCCTTCGGGAAACGGTTTAGGAAATACACCGAGGTAAACCCGACGTTCGCACCGCAATCGATTACGAGTTCGACATCGGTTTCGGGCGGAAGAATATCGTACTCGCCATCCCGGATCACCTGCTTGAATACGGCCGGATCGCTGCCGTGCAGGCGGAGGAAAAACGGGTGTTCGTATCCGCTCGCACGGATGGAATACATCCCATCGGCCGGTTTGCCTTTTAGCTGGTGGGCGACGAGTCGCAAGGTATTGGAGAATCCCACACGTGTCGTCAATTTGCGAAGCGTTTGTAAGTTCATTGCGGCAATAGCCTGAGAGTATCAATCGTAAGCGAACCCGGTATTCCCGATCCGTTACATCTTTCTTACGAATCGCGCCCTCAGTCGTCCGTGCGTGTCCGTATTGCACGTTCGGTGCCGATCGTGTTAAGAAACAGTCCGAATCGTTGTGGATTTGGGTAGCAGGTTTGTCCTGGTTCTTCGGTAGCCGCAGGTCTTTAGCCTGCGCGGGGGATTTCACCCTCGAAAACCAGTCGTGGTGGTCTTGTTAGCCCGACGCGCTAGCGCGCTAGCGAGGGTCTTGACTCGAGCGTGATCGGGTCATTGCAGGCCGCAGTCGCCGCGGCTTGTTAGCCCGACGCGTTAGCGAGGGTTTTGACTCCCTCGCTAACAAGAGTGACCCCCGCTGTGCGGCTACCAGATTTGGCAAGAAGTTTTGATGACCATCCCGTACATTCCCACGTAGGCTTCGCCGATGACCGACCCCAAAGCGGACGACACCGCGCGACGTATCGTGCAACTCGAAGCGGCACTGATGCGGCGTACGGAACTGCTCGAACAGAAGCAGAGTGAACTCGCGAATATCAAGGCATCGAAGGCGTACCGGACCGCTTCGACGGTGCAAAAGATACTCGATCGACTGTTGCCACTGCACACGACGCGACGGGCGATTGTCAAAGGGGTGGTGCGGAAGGCGCTTTCGATTCCGCGTCGAATCTGGAAGTCGCACCGCGCATTGAACGGCCCTTCGATCGAGCAACGTTTCGACAGCGAGTGTACGCCACAAGACGAATACGATCGCTGGATTCGGATGCACGAGCCAGCGAAAGCTGATCTCGAAAAGCAGCGGAAAGCCGTCTTCGCTCGCAAGCCGAAGTTCAGCATCGTCGTACCCGTTTACAACCCGCCCGCCGCGTACCTGATCGCGATGATCGAATCGGTGGTCGCGCAGACGTATCCGCAGTGGGAACTCTGCCTCGCCGATGCGAGCCGCGAGCCGCACGTGCGGCCAATCCTCGAACGATTCGCGAAACAGGACGCACGCATTCGCGTTGCGTTTCTCGAATCGAATGGCGGGATCGTCGGCAATTCCAACGCCGCCGCCGCACTCGCAACCGGCGACTACCTCACGCTGTTAGACCACGACGACACGCTCGCCGCGACTGCGCTCCACGAAATCGCGTTAGCGGTGAACGAACAACCCGGTGCGGATTTTCTCTATTCGGACGAAGACAAACTGGACTTCTCCGGTCACCGCGTCGAGCCGAACTTCAAGCCGAACTGGTCGCCGGAAACATTGCGTAGCCGCAACTATATTTGTCACCTGACGACGATTCAGCGTGCGCTGTTTGCGCAACTCGGCGGGTTCCGCCACGGGTTCGACGGTGCTCAAGATCACGACCTCGTGCTACGAGCCGGAGAGCAAGCCACGCAGATCGTGCATATTCCGCACGTGCTGTACCACTGGCGGATGCACGCGCAATCGACGGCGGCCACGGCAGGCAGTAAGGGTTACGCACACGATGCCGGTAAACGGGCCGTGCAAGATCACCTGCAACGTGGCAAAATCGATGCGTCCGTGTACGACGGCCCGGTGCCCGGAACGTACCAGGTCGTTTATCAGTTGCGGGAACAACCACTCGTAACGGTGATCGTGCCGAATAAGGATCAGCCGGAGATGCTCGCGCGTTGCGTCGAGTCGTTAGCGAACAGCAGTTACGCGAATTACGAACTCATCCTCGTCGAGAACGGCAGCACGCGCCCGGAGACATTCGCGTATTATCGGCACCTGGAAACGACGCAAAACGTCCGCATTCTGACGTGGTCGAAGCCGTTCAACTATGCCGCCGTGAACAATTTTGCCGCCACACAGGCGAAGGGCGAGCTTTTATTGTTCCTTAATAACGACATCGAAGCGGTGAATCCCGACTGGCTCGAACGGATGGTGAAGCACGCCACACAACCGGGAGTCGGTGCGGTCGGTGCGAAGCTCTATTTCGCCGACGACACGATTCAGCACGCGGGGATCGTCGTCGGGATGGGTGGCGTGGCGGGGCATTCGCACCTGAGTTACCCGCGTCATGCGTCTGGCTATATGCAACGTCTGAAGTTCACGCAGAATGTCGCGGCCGTGACGGGTGCGTGCCTGCTCTGCCCGCGTGCCGCCTTCGAGCGCGTCGGCGGATTCGACGAAGGCTTTATCCTGGCGTTCAACGATGTCGATCTCTGTTTGCAAATCCTCGCGGCCGGGTATCGCATCATCTGGACGCCGGATGCGGAGTTGTACCATTACGAATCGAAAACGCGGGGTTACGAAGATACACCCGAGAAAGAGCGACGATTCAAGAAAGAGCACGATTTGTTTCAACTCAAGTGGGAAGCATTCTTGAAAAGCGGCGACCCGTACTACAGTCCGCATTTTCGGCTCGACCGGCCTGACTACGCATTGAAGGCCGCGTAAAATAGTTGCAACTTGAGTAATTCTGGCAAGAAATCGCGGAGCCGCAAACCGCGTCGTATCGCACATCGTCTGACAAGTATAGCACCCGCTTTCCGATCCACGGGTGCAACCGCCATGCTCCGAATGCCTAGGGAACGCGAACCGAGAATTCGCCCCGACTCTGCCGACCGCACCGCCCGCTATCGTGTATAAAACGATAGCCATTCCGTCCGCACGGACGATTCGTAGACCAGCATTCGGAATCGCGGGGAAACGGCCAACACTCACCGTACTCGACCCTGGAGTAGTTTACTCATGTTCGGCTCCTTTTTGCCAAAAGATCGTGGCTTCCAAGCTACGTCCCGTAAGCCGAATACTTTCGGTCTTTACATCGAATCACTCGATGAGCGCATCGTACCTGCGGTCATTGGAGTCAACGATACTTACACCGTGGAAGCCGGTCGCGTGGTGGTCGTGAACGCCTCCAGCCCGGACCCGATCACCGGTGCCATTGGCGTTCTCGCGAACGACTTCAGCGATTCCAATTTTCAGGCCGTCCTCGTGGCCTCGCAGCTCAGTCCCGCGAAATCGAGCATTCAGCCTGCGCCGGCCATTCCCGGTAACTCGCTCTCGTTCAACTCGAACGGTAGTTTTACATTCGTTGCCCCACCGAACTACGACCAACAGCGTTACGGACCGATCCAATTCACTTATCGTGCCGTCGATACCACGACATCGCAGGTCAGTGCTCCGACGACCGTAACGATCAACATCACGGCACCGATTCGCTCGCAGAATCTGTTCGCCGTCTCTGCTGGGCCAGGTATGGAGCCGAGAGTACGCGTTTTTGAATCGACTACGGGTATCGAACGGTTCTCATTCTTGGCCTACGAACCATCGTTCACGGGCGGTGTACGGGTGGCGACGGCCGACGTCAATCGCGATGGCGTCGACGATATCGTGACCGTACCTGCAACCGGCGGCTCGGCTCGCGTCGAAGTGTTCGACGGCAAGACCGGCGTCAAAATCGAAGACTTCTCCGCATTTGAACCGTCCTTTCGCGGTGGTGCTGAAATCGCCATCGGCGACATTCAAGGCGATGGCTTCAACGACATCATTGTCGGTGCGGGCAACGGCGGTGGACCTCGCGTCGTGGTGTTCGATGGGTCGAAAGTCGGCAAAGGTACGCTGAGCGCGTCTGTGCTAGCGAATTATTTCGCTTACGAAGACACCTTTCGAAATGGCGTTCGCGTTGCAGCAGGCAACCTCGATGGCCTAACGGGCGTCGATCGTCGCGATTACATCGTCACTGGTGCAGGTGAAGGCGGTGGCCCTGCCGTGAAAGTTTACGATGGCCGATTGACGGCCGGTTTCACCGAACCGTTGGCGAAACGGGCGTTCTTTGCCTTCGATTCCAACAACCGCGACGGTGTGAACGTGGCCGTCGGTCAGTTCCGCGGTGATGGCAAAGCCGACATCGTCGTCGGCAACGGCTCTGGCACGGCGATCGTTCGCGTGTTCGATGGCCGGAATTCGGCCCAGCTCCGCGAAGTGACTCTCAATCAAGGCGACGGTACACTCGGTGCGGGTGGCGTGAATGGAACGGGCGGTTCGACTTCCGGCTCGTCGAATTTCGGTGGAAGCAACGGCGGATTGGTCACCGCTTCCGGAGTCTCAGGCAACGGTAATGGTGGCGTTCGCGTGGCCGTCACCGACCGCAACGGCAACTCGCTCTCCGACATCATTACGGGGCCGGGGCCGGGTCAAATTGCAAGATTGCGAATCCTCGATGGGGCTTCGCTGAATGAACTCAGTAACTTCCTCGCGTTCCCATCGGACTTCCTCGGTGGAATCTACGTCGGCGGCAACAGCCTGACGATCCGATAGAGACTTATCCATCTCGCGGAATCTCACCAAAGCCCCTTCGAGCCATGTGCTCAAAGGGGCTTTTTTCGTGCGAAGACTTCGCTAACGAAAAAAGCCGCACCGTTACCGATGCGGCTTTCCTCGTTTTGCAATTTGCGATTACTTCACTTCGGCGATGGCGGCCTCAACGGGCACGGCGACCGGTTCGTCTTTCACCGACGTTGCGACGTACGTGAGCTTCTTCTCACCTTCCACGTCGCCGACGGACACCGTGATCGTATCCTTCCCGCGGAACTCGCCTCGCAGCATCGCCTCAGCGAGTGCGTCTTCGAGGTGTTGCTCGACGGCACGGCGGAGGGGACGCGCACCGTATTCGGTACTGCTGCCCTTGTCGATCAGGAACTCCTTGGCCACATCGGTCATGACCAACAACAGCGACTTGTCCTTCAGGCGCTTCGCAACCTTCGCCAATTCCATTTCGACGATCGACTTCAGGTTCTCCTTCGTCAAGGAACGGAACACGATGATGTCGTCGAGGCGGTTCAGGAACTCCGGACGGAATTCCTTGTCCATTCGTGCCTTGAGCTTCTTCTGCATCTCGGCATACGTCGCATTTTCGTCTTGCTTGCGGCCCTTCAAAAAGGCGCTCGAAAGATCGTCCGAGGTGATAATCGTCTCGGCACCGACGTTCGTCGTCATGATCAGGATCGCGTTTTTGAAGTCGATCACGCGACCGACGCTATCGGTCAGGCGACCTTCTTCCATGATCTGAAGCAATGCGTTCCAGACGTCGGGGTGGGCCTTCTCGATTTCGTCGAGCAGCACGACACTGTACGGTTTGCGGCGGATCTTCTCGGTCAGCTGGCCGCCTTCCTCGAAGCCGACGTAACCCGGAGGGGCACCCCACAACCGGCTGACGTTGTGCTTCTCTTGGTACTCGCTCATGTCGAGGGAAATCAGGGCTTCCTCGTTGCCGAACATGAACTTAGCCAGCGACTTCGCGAGCAAGGTTTTGCCCACGCCCGTCGGCCCGGCGAAGATGAAGCTACCGATCGGCCGCTTCGGATCTTTGAACCCCGCCCGGCTCTTGCGGACCGCCCGTGCGATCGCCTTGATGGCTTCGTCTTGGCTGACGACCGCACCGTGAAGTTCTTGCTCCATTTTCAGCAGCCGGTTCGTTTCGTCTTCGCCAACCTTCTTGAGTGGCACGCCGGTCATCTTGGAAACGACTTCCGCAACGACTTCTTCATCGACGACGCCATCGGTCTCTTTGGCTTTCTCGCGCCATTCCTTGGTGACGGTTTCTTTCTTCTTCTTGAGCTTGTCAGCTTGGTCGCGCAGCGACGCCGCTTTCTCGAAGTCCTGCTCCGCGACGGCGGATTCCTTCTCTTGGTTCAACTTTTCGATGTCGACATCGATGTCTTTCAAATCCGGTGGCCGCGTCATCGCCTTGAGGCGAATTCGGGCACCGGCCTCGTCGATGACATCGATCGCCTTGTCGGGCAAGCAACGGCCCGAGATGTATCGCTCGGAAAGATCGACCGCAGCTCGCAGAGCGAGGTCGGTGATCTGCACGCGGTGGTGCGCCTCGTAGCGATCGCGCAAGCCCTTCAGAATCTCGACCGCTTCATCGGCGGATGGTGGATTCACGATCACGTCTTGGAAGCGTCGTGCGAGCGCTTGATCCTTCTCGATGTATTTGCGGTACTCGTCGAGGGTCGTGGCACCGATGCACTGGATTTCGCCGCGTGCCAACGCCGGTTTCAGCACGTTACTAGCGTCTATTGCGCCTTCGGCACCACCGGCACCGACAAGCGTGTGCAGTTCGTCGATGAACAAGATCGTGTTCTTGGCGCGACGCACTTCGTTCATCACGGCCTTGATGCGTTCTTCAAACTGGCCGCGATACTTCGTACCGGCGACCATCATCGCGAGGTCGAGGACGACGAGGCGACGGTCGCGGAGCAAGTCCGGTGCGTTGCCGTCGACGATCAATTGTGCAAGTCCTTCGACGATGGCGGTCTTACCGACGCCGGCTTCGCCGAGCAGAACGGGGTTGTTTTTCTGACGACGCGAGAGAATCTGGATCACGCGTTCGATTTCGTTCGTCCGGCCGATGACCGGATCGAGTTTGCCCTGGCGAGCGAGTTCGGTCAAATCGCGACCGAAACTATCGAGCGCGGGCGTCTTCGATTTCGTTTTGCCAGAGGTCCGGTCGCCGGATCCGGATCGTTCGCTGCGTTCTCCGCCACCCGACTCATTTTCATTAGGCATATTGTGACCTAGTAAGTTCAAAACCTCTTCGCGAACGTCTTCGAGTTTGAGGCCCAGGTTCATCAGAACCTGGGCAGCCACGCCTTCTTGTTCCCGGAGTAAGCCGAGGAGCAAGTGTTCGGTGCCAACGTAGTTATGGTTGAGGTTGCGAGCCTCTTCGATGGAATACTCGATGACTTTTTTGGCCCGCGGTGTATGCGGAAGTCGTCCGAGTGTGGCATTATCGCCACCCGGTCCATGCTGGACGATCCGCTCGACTTCGAGGCGGATTTTGCGGAGGTCGATGTCGAGGTTTTTGAGGACGTTTGCGGCGACCCCAGAACCTTCTTTAACGAGGCCGAGCAAGACGTGCTCGGTCCCGATGTACTCGTGATTGAACCGCTGCGCTTCCTGATTGGCGAGTTGCATCACCTTCCGAGCGCGGTCGGTAAAGCGTTCGAACATCGTTTGCCGTCTCCGTTTCATCCCAACTGGTGTCAGTGAGGATTATAGACTAGTGCAGCCCACAGGATTGGAAATCAAGCTGGTCGAGCCATTTCGAGAGCGGGCTTGTGCCCTCGAAACGAGTTCTTCGTTCGTTCAATCCGTCGCGTGCGAACTTATTTGTCATCATATGCACGGCGCGGTTGAACCACCAACACCGGTTTTTCACATGAAGGGTCTGTGGAGCGCGGTCGGGTTCATCGCCTCACTTGTGCGTAGTGCCAACCTCGCGAAAATGTGTTACTCCGATAGCCCTGCGACGACCGCGATCTGCAACTCCCGGTTGGCCGCGATCAGACCGAAGCGCTGCGAGAAATCGCTGTTGCCATATTCGATCGGTTCGCCCTTGCAACCGGTGACCGTGCCGCCCGCCTCTTCGACGAGAATGTGCCCCGCGCAGATGTCCCAATCGTGGAATTTCGAGTACGTGTTCACGTAAACATCACCATCGCCTCGCGCGACGACGGCGAGTTTGACACCCGCCGAGTACATCTCGTGGAGGCGAGCCGGTCGTAACGCCTTCACGACCGCGTTGGGCGATTCGCTGCGTTTCGTGTGGCTCTGGATCAACAAACAATCGCTCGGTTTGACGACATCGGACACGTGGCAACGGCGTAACTCGCCGTCGTCGATCCGCGTCCAACAGCCTTGCCCGATACTGGCGTAAGTGTAAGTCATCGAAATCGGCTCGAGAACGACGCCAAGCACCGGTTTGCCATTGATCGTCAGCCCGATCATGATCGAAAATTCGCCATTTTTCATCGCGAAACCGCGAGTTCCATCGATGGGATCGACTACCCACATGCGATTCGCCCGCGTCTGTTTCGTGGCGGTGGTTTCCTCGGCACAGATGCCATCTTGCGGGAAATGGTGTGTGAGGTGGTTCAAAATGATGTCTTGCGAACCGCGATCGACGTGCGTGCTAATCGTCGCGGGGGCATTGGGTATCGGTACGAATGTCTCGTATTCAGCTCGGATAAACGTCGCCGCCAGTGCCGCTGCTTTCAGTGCCACGGCGAGTTCGGATTCAAAAGCCATTCGATCATCCTGACGGCGTACGGTTGGTTTCCACCGTCATGATACGGATGGCGAAGGCACCGTCATTTCCTTGAACAGCAGATGCCGATATAGCTCGGACGAATGCATGAGGTCGTCGTGCGTACCGGCGGCGACGATTCGGCCTTTATGCAATACCACAACTTTTGCGGCTCTTTTCAGAAGCGATTCGCGGCGAGACAGGAACAGAATCGTTCGCCCGTGTTGGATGCGCTCGTAGCTATCGTCGAGCAAGGCACGCGAATCTTCGTCCATCGGCAGTTCGGGTTCTTCGATCACGATCATCGACGGATCGCGCAAAATCGCCCTTGCTAAGCCAATCCGCAGCTTTTCGCCAGGTCGTAACGAATGACCCGCATCGCCGATTAGCGTTTCGTAACCGTAACCGAGTCGTTGAATGAACTGGTGGGCGTGCGCCAGTTTCGCGGCTTCGATAATCTGCGGAACGGAAAAGCTCGTATCGCCGCAGCCGATGTTGTTCGCGATCGTATCGCCGAAAACGAGCGTTTCCTGTAGCACCATCGCGACTTGCGTCCGAAGCGATTCGTGCGTCACCCAGCGGATGTTCTTGCCGTCGATGCGGACTTCGCCACCGGTGGGGTCGAGGAACCGCGCGAGCAGGTGAACGAGCGATGCGGTTTCATCCGGATCGGAGCCGACGACAACGACGCGCGACCCGGCGGGCACGCTGAGCGTCACCTTTTCGAGCAGCATTCGCCCCGTTCCCGATTCGCGCAAACTCACTTCTACGAAATCCAGCCGATCTGCCATCGGTTGCAGAAACTCGGCATCGATCGTCTGCCCAGCCTCGGCGCGTCGATCGAGGAATTCGGCCACTTCATCGTAAGCCACTACCGCACGGCGGATGCGAACGCGGGCGGAAATCCACGAACTGAGTGCCCAAACGAGGCCAGTGACGGCGGCGAGCTTCATCGCCATACCAGCCACGCTCATATCGCCTGCCAACACGGATCGACCGGCGAGGTACATCGCGATAATACCAGCGATCGTTACGGCGGAAATGAACGCGGGTTGCGAGAGCGCATCGCCGCGAAGCCGTCGCCATTCCGCTTTCGTGTGATCCGAAATCTGGCGTTCGACGCGGTTCTGGTTGAACCGCTCCATTAGGTAGCACTTCACGAGTTGAATGATCGAAAGGCTTTCCTTCATCTGCATCATCCGCGCTTCGGAACGGCGGGTGGCGATTCGTCCATCGCGACGGAACCAGGCCGCAAACTGACCGCCTGCCAGCCAAACGATTGCACCGAGCAACAGCAAACACGCGGCCAACCAGAAGTTAATCATCAACAGCGTAACGAGCAACAGCACGATGGCAATCGGCGACTTGATGCCCGTCAGGAGCCATGCGCGGAGGCCATCTTGTACGACGTCGATTCGTTGCGTGAATAAGTTCGCCGCTTCGAGCGCAGCCTGTTTCCTCACCGCTAACTGGCTCAAACGATTCGCGTGCGTGAACACGCTGCGACGCAACCCCGTAGCCGATTCGAGCGTTGCGACGGCGGCCCCGTGCTCGGCAACGAACATCATCGAAAGGAAGAGTATCGACAGCACGAACGCCGCGATGAACAACCCAGCTAGGTACGAGACATTCGCACCATTCGACGGATCCGGGTGCCACATCCACGTATTGAATCGAGCCAAATTGCCGAGTAACGATGCCGTCCAACGCGGTCGTTCCCTGGCGATGAGGCTGAGTACGCCGAGCCGATTATTCGTAGGAATCGCGATTGCCGGTCGCGGTTCAGACATATTGATGTAGGCATCGGCGGCATCGGGACCGACACGGTTGACGAAGGTCGTGTAAACCGTTGCCTGCCAACGCCATTCCCACTTGGTCGTGTCGTCCGCCCTGCCTTCTTCATGAATCGGGCGAATTTTAGCCAAGTTGTCGGCAATCGCATTGTCTTGACCGAGAGATCGTTCCCAATCTTCGCGAAAATCGTGCTGTCTAGCGGCGGTGAGTGTGGAGTAGGTCGGTACGGCCCCGCGCCATACGAGTAAGTCCACAAAAAGATAAATGAGCGGCAGTAACAGCAGAAATGCCACGATAGAAACGATCGACGCGAGTATCGCGAGCCATTTCGAGAATGGAGCCGCATCGAGCGATTGACGTGCGGTTTTGAACGATTGCGCTTCCACGGGAACCTCGTTGCGACCGGGACGGGCAAGGCAACACCGAGGTGCATCTGAGGCACGACGGGCACCGATTGGCACCCAATACTCTTTGTTTCAAGGTAGCAGATACGGAGCAAGGTTGGGCAACAAACTCGCGAGGTTGTCCGTTACGGGTTCTGTTGCAATCGTCAAATTAGGCCAAGTCGCGATCTTCGAACAATAACAGCCCGATGATGAGCGCGATCATCGTGTAAATGATGGCACAACCGAACACCGAAAGCACGTAACTGGCGAACGCCCACAGGTCGAGCGGCGTGTCGCGTACAATCGCCGGACTCATGTTGAAGAATTCGAGCGGAGGCAAAATCGTATCGAACAACTGCCCGAGGAAGCGAATCAGGCCGTTTCCCGTGCCACCTTCGCCCGTTGCGACTTTCTTGTCGGTCACTTTCACCACGACGGGGGCCATGTGCCCGAGGAAGTACAGAACGAGGCAAAGCACGACGTTGACCACGAATGGCATTTTGGTGGCTAGTGCCGAAGCGAGCGCAACGAGGATCATCACCTGGCCGAAGCCCAACAGTAGGCCGAAAGAGTGGGCGATGGTTTCGCCGACCCAGTAGCCCGTGCCTTCAGCGAACAGTTTGCCGACGGTACCGGGTACGAATCGCTGTACGATCGGGGAAATTTCCACGCGGGCTTGGATCGACATCGGATCGCTGACTTCGTTGATCTTGTCGTAAGCCGGGTTGATAATCAGCGCCCAGTTTAGGAACCAGCCGAGAATCAGCGTCATCGCGATGCAGGCCATCAGAATGCCGAGGAACTTGCCGATCAGGAACTGCCGGCGGCTAATCGGCTTGCTCATCACCGTAATCGCCGTACGGCCTTCAATTTCCTCGCTAATTGACATACTCGACGCCAACACGCCGAACAGCACGGCGGCGAGCATACAGATGTCGAAACCGATCTGCTTCATCATCTTGTAATCGTCGCCGAACGTGAAATAGGGGATCACAATCGACAAGCCCATCATCGCGATTCCGAACCCGGCGATCAGCCAGAACATCGGCTGACGCCAGCCTTCGCGGTACGCCGCTTGGGCCACAGCACCGGCTTTCGGCGAGATCAAAATCACCGCTTGCGGGGCCAAAATGAAGAAGTCGATCAGCAATTGCAGGTGCAGAATCGAGCCGTAAACCTTGCCGTAAAGCGTGATGTTCGTGCTTTGGCCCGTGTAGCCGAGGTACATCGCGAACATCAGCCCGATGCCGATCACGCTGAGGACCGCATACCCCAACGATGTGGGGTTCCGAAGGGTTTGCGAGAAGCCTTTCGGGTCGATCGCGCGGAGCCAAGGCAACGCCGCAATGGCTTGGTAAAGTGCCAGCAATACGCCGGCTGTGATGAGCGAAGGATTCGTGAGCCAGTCCATGTCGTGATTCCCGCAGAATGACCGACCGAATGAGTATTACCTATGATCTATCGCACGCTACGCTTTACGGCGAGTGTCTGTTCGCTGCGAACTGCAACGCAACTGAAATTCCTGGCGAGTAACGGGAACACTTCGTTCGACGTAAGTCACAATTGCGGAGGCCCCAAAACCGTTTTTTGGGGTGTTTTTTCGGTTTTCGCGACCCAAAATCGCGGCTTTTTGATCGTCTTTCGCTGTTCCGTATTCCGGATATCGAACTCT
>JAYVXI010000133.1:0-17381 GCA_043785305.1 Limnoglobus sp.
ACGAGCCACCGGGACAAGCCCTATCGCGTTCGGCACGGCGTTTGCCGTGCTTGGTCCGAGCCCAAAATGAGATTGGAGCTACGTGCCGATCGACCTCGCGGGAGATGACGCGATGCGTTTGGACCCGCTCGCGGCTTTGCTCGCTCGCTCGCCAAACCAACGGTCGCCGTTTCTACCCAGAACTCGTCCGCAAGTCCGCTTGCCGCGCGATTCGGGGCGTGAGTGGACGCGAAGCGACAACGCCCCTCGCTCGCGTTGCGGCTCGCACTGTCTGGGAAAACGGAACTCGGACCGGGTCAGGTTTCCTTCAACTTGGCTTCCGCCCGCTTCGCTTCCTTCAATCTCGCTTTTTCGAGGTACGCTTCGAGTTCGGCCATCGTGGCCATGCCTTGCATGTAGAAACAGATCATGCGAAACACATCCATCCGCACGCGACCGCCGGTCATGCGAGCCAGCAGCAGGCAGGCAATTAACGCGCAATAGATCTGGATGGTGATCGCGTTCGGCTTCGTCGAAAACAGCTTGTGGCAGCGGAGCACTTGCTTCAGAAATCGAAAGAACAATTCGATGGTCCAACGCAACTCGTAGATGGCCGCGATCCATTCGACGGGCACGTTCAGGAGGCTGGTCAGGATGATGATTTCTTCGGGCGCGGACCGGTCGGCGCGTTTGCGACCGCGGTCCCGTATCGCAATGACGATGCGGCGAACCGGGTGCGAAATCTTCGCCGCCCGCGTCGTGGACTTCGTCGGACTCAGCGTCACAATTTCGTCGGAAATGACGCGTGCGGCCCGGCCTTCGTCGGTGATCGGCCGCGATTCCACCACGATGTGCGGGCGATCTTTGCCGCGAACCACGTAGTCCGATTTCGCCGAAACGATCTGGTTATAAAGGCCATAACGCTCGTAGCCGCGGTCGGCGATGTAGATGCAACCCGCTTCCAGGTTCGCCGCGAAGACGTCGCGTTCGTCTTCGCCGTCGGCCACGGTGGCGCAGTGCGGCTGGCCGGTGAGCGTGCGAAATTGCAGGTGCAATTTCCAATCGGACCCGCCGCGAACGATGCGCGGTAACGCCTTCAGAGCCGAGCCGTCGACGGCGACGAGGCGACGGGCGAGCGTCTCGGGGATCGCTTCGGACCCCTTGCGGTGTGGGCCGGGGCCGGAGTGGTGGGGGCCGAGTTCGGCGAGCCGTTGCGCGATGAGCGGCAAGAGCAAATCGGGATCGAAGACGCGGCTCGATTCGGAGAGCGAGCCGAGCGAGACGCCCCTGAGGTCGAGTTTTTCCTGGACGCTTTCGAGTTGCGAGGCCTGCTGCATCCCGCGTAGCGATTGCATCATCGGGTTGAAGAAGCCGAGCAAGATCAACGAAGCGAAATGCGAATAGCGGAACTCGCGATTCTGGGACTTGTCGACGCCCGCATCGCGAATGGTCTCGAACAGCGCATTCGCGCGGGCGATGATCGGCAAGCCGGCGACCGACGGCTCGCCGATCGCGGGCGATTTAGCGGGCTTTTTGGCAGGTTTGGCAGGTTTTTTCGCCGTCGCAGTCATGTCGGCACTCCCGGTAAGAGAAGCCGTACATTAAACGGAGGCCTCACCCTCGCGCAACGCGCAAATATCGTGCCGAACGCGATAGGGCTTGTCCCAGTGGGAGCCAATCGTACTGAAGCAGTTGGCGCTCCAAAACTTTGCATCCTGAACTGAGTTTCAAATTATGGGTCAGCATCTTCTAAAATTGAGGATTCGTCCCGCAAGGGTTCTCGTTCTAATCAACCGGGATGCTTCCGAGTCGGACCTACTTCTCGCGATTGAGTTCTTCAGCAAGATCTGGGGCGGACGGTACGGACAAATCCTAACCGTCGATCCGAATGCGAGTGATCCGCTCACCGAATACCGACTCGGAAACTCTCGACCCGAGTTCATTTATGGAATTGGTCTCGACGACGAGTACTGGAACGCGGCGACTCGGCGCGCGTGTCAACCGAGAGGGTACGGGAAGTTATGTTTGGAATTTGTTCGAAATCTAAAACAGCATCACTTTGAGGACTATTACCTCGCTGATCACGCTTTAATCCACTTATGGCAAACTCGCGACCAACGAAAAACTCACAAACAAGCATTACGACTCGTGACTCCGGAAATCGGGTCAAAATTATCGACATATTGTGCAGCAATGTTCGGTATTCACAACGACAAGTTGCGGGGAGATATGTTCGACATCGAATGTCTCTTTGAAGGCACCGCAGTTGACCTCATTGAATTGGCCGCAGTATTTGTCAAGAGTTGGCAGCAGTCCTGGCTGGATGTGACCTGTCATAAATTAATCCCACAGTTCATAGGTCATTTTGCGATTTGGGGCCATTCGGTACCAACCGTCGTTCTCGTCGCGAACTTGGTTCAGGACATGAGTCTTTTTTGGAATCTCCGTTCGGCAAGCGATACCAGACACCCCACTTGGTTCATTCCAATTCTCTTTGATGGTGGTGTCACGGACCCGAGAATCTTTGAAATGCTCAAAGATTGGCTTCTCGCGTTCAATCAATACGATACGCATTCAAATTACTGTCATATTACGTCGCAGACTGTTGGGGAAGCAGATTGCCGACTGTTTGCAGAGCAGCTTCGTTTGGCGTTGGTGGGGACACCAATCGAGAATGTTGATTTCGAGGCACCACGCAACTGGATTCCGGTGGTTGTTCCCTACGAATATGAAACGATTTGGCCTGTCGAACTCGATGGCCAAAAGCTCACAATCATTCCACCCGAGCCAAAAGCTTTCGAAGGTCAAGGCAGACCTCGTTCATGGATAATCGATCTTCTCAAAGACATGAAAACTGGGCGAGACTTGATGGAACTAAGAGTCCCTCCAAACCTGGTTGTTTTTGACTTGCTCAACGGAATGTGCCCGCCAAGGATTGAACACTCAAGGATCCCCCGCACTGGAGATGGTTGCGAGTCGATCAATCTTCGCTGTTCCGGATCAAATGAAGTCATCGACGTCTACCTGCCACACAGTAAAGAGATTCTTGAAGAAATTCTGCGTGAACACGGTATCGAGCCAATTCGTGACGAAAAACGAAGCAGTTATGATCCTGTGATCAAACGGTTTGGCGAACTTTCTCTTGCAGCCACCGACTTTTCAGGACAGTCGGGAATCATCTTGAACTCGTTGGTAAATGAAACGATGACTCTAGATCAAATCAAAAGCAGATGTAAACTCGGCGGGAAAGATGTCGATGGTAAGACGCATCTTCAGCGAATCGAACCATATATTCAAAATCAATCCGAGAGAATGAAACGGATATCACGTCAGCGATACCGGGATCATTTAAAAACATCGCTTCCAGAAAACCTCAAACTTCGGACTTTACTCGAACACTGGATAGATCGAGGCATTCTCAATCGCCAGTGGAAAATCACATGTTGTGAGTGCAGTCAACAGTACTTTGTCCCTAGTCTCAATATTCAAAAGCGCGTGATCTGCTTACACTGTGGGCACCGAATCAGCCTCCCATCACAAGTTCCGATCGGATACACACTCGATCGTGCGGTTGCTCATGCCATTAAAGAAGGAATCGTTCCAGTCGTTCAGACAGGCAGGTTTTTGCAAGGCCTGAGCTACCATGGTTTCTTTTGGCTGCCTGGTGTGAAATTCAATATCGGCACCGAACTTGGTGACCTCGACATTTTGGCATGCTGTGATGGTCACCTCATCTTTTGTGAATGCAAAAACCTCGAAGAGACACCGAGTGACTCGAAGGTGTGGGACGAAGTTGCAACCCAATTTATAGAAACCGCCCGAATCGCAAAAAAGTGCAAAGCCAGCTTGTCAATCCTTGCTTCACGAGCCATCGATTATCCGCAATCTGTCCAAGATCGCCTAAAGGACGAGTTAAAAGAATCTATTCCCTATCTGCTTCTTAACAGGGAAGATCTTGAAAAAGGTTATCGGCCATGCAAAGATAACAACTTTACGTTGGATGATTTACTACCTTCACCTTTTCCAGAAACGCCAAGAGTCAAAAGTGAGACAGATAGCGGGAATCCTAGAACGATCCAATTTGGCGTGCATAAACAGTAATCTATTAACCGAAAGGAACCCATCGAAGATATTGCAAATGGGTGACGCGCACGCGTTCCGCTACGAAGACTTCGCGTTGCGGCGAATTGGCACGGCTACCGAATCCAGCACCTGCCACGGCCCTTCGTACCATATGGCGACCTGCTCCAAATAGTCAGTGGCTTGCAACTCCCGTAACTGCTGGAGGTACCGTTCTCGTGTGGCTCGCAAATAGTATTCGTGTCGGGATTCGTTACCTTCACCGATCAACGTTGGCATTTCGTGGAGGTGTTCGGCCTCGACGCGGCACAAATCCACATTGCCGCTGTGAGCGATATTGCGAAGGAGGACAAGCCCGCGGTGAAGCAGATCGAAGTACGCCCGATCTCTCGGCGGAAATGTGTCGTTCATCGGAATCATTCCACTGCGGCCAGTAGTGCGGCGAGTACGGCACCGACTTGGTTGATGTACCTTCGCGTCGGGAAAATCGCGGCGTAACGTTGCCCGACACCGAGTTCCGTCTCGACCATTTCGAGCGTAAAGTCCGTGTATGCCATACTCTACTACCGTTCTCGTTTCACTTTTGCCTGTTGCGAATATCATATCCCTGCGAACTTTCGCTCCCATTCCAATACCTGGAGAATCCCGATGTCGTCACGCGCGAATGCCGTTACTTTTAAGGGCGAACCGAAGTCGCTGGCTGGTTCCGAAGTCAAAACGGGGCAAAAAGCACCGGACTTCAAGACGCTCAACAACGGCCTCGCTGCCGTCACGCTCGGCGACACCCCGGCGAAAGCGCGGCTGTTCAGCGTCGTGCCATCGCTCGACACGCCGACGTGCAGCATCCAGACCAAGAAGTTCGAAGAAGGCATCGCGGCCCTCGGCGACGCCGTGGCGTGTTACACCGTGAGCCTCGATTTGCCGTTCGCACAGAAGCGGTTCTGCGCGGGCGAGAACATCAAGACCATGCACACGCTGTCCGACGTTCACGATCATTCGTTCGGCAAGAATTGGGGCGTGTTGCTCGAAGGCCTGCCGTTGCCACTGCTGGCGCGGGCCGTGTTCGTCGTCGATAAAACCGGCACCGTGACGCACGCAGAGTACGTCGCCGAAGTGACCGCCGAGCCGAATTACGCGACGGCGCTGGCCGCACTCAAAGCCGCAAGCTGAATTTTCGTATTGTAGCTGGGTCTGTGACCCCGGAGGCCCTTCCGGGGTTCTGTTCTTCGGTCCTGAAAGGATCGCTCACGTAGCCCATGGTGGTACCATGGGATGGGGTCGCACCCATTATCGGCAACGCCGTAAACGATTTCCTCATTGGCGTTTTCCTTATTCGTGTAGTTCGTATGATTCGTGGTGAGTTCGGGGCTGGTGCGATAACGTGTTGCGTTTTGTGGGTATTCCTCGCTAGCGCGTCGGGCTAACAAGATCGGATTGTTAGCCCAACGCGCTAGCAAGGGGAACCCTATTGAATCGCGATGCCATTACGGAATGAAGAAACCGCACACGATGTGACGCGGAAACGTCATAAAACAAGCGAAATGCGTACGATCGTCACCCGAAGACGTCGTCGAGGTCGGGGTTGTGGCGGAGGTCTTTGGGCGGTTCGGGTGCGAGTTTTTCGAGCGGTTCGCCGAACGGGGCGATGAGTGCCTCGGCGGCGGTGCGAATGGCCGTGCGTTTCGCTTCGGCCATTTTCGCGAATTCCGGTCCCATCGCGGCTGCTTTCGTCACGTCCAGCTTGTCTGTCAGCATCGCATATCGCCGACGAATCAGATTCGCATCCAACGCCATTCCCGGCTCGATTTCCAGCACGGCACGAGGATCGTCGACCGGTTTCGCAGCGGGTGGTAGTACCGGCACGGGTTTCGGCGTTTCAACAATCGCTTCGCCGAAGTCGGCGGCAATGCGGGTTCGCAACTGGCTCTTCTTGCCGGATGGCGATCCGGTTACCATCGCATCGACGAATGCGAGTAGCGTTTTCTGCTCGGTGCGCGAAGTGACGCGCTTCACTTCCGCGAGCACGCTGGCTTCCTTTGGGTTCGATTTTTCGGTCGTTTCCATCAGCGGATCGACGGCGCGTGCCAGCGCGGCATCGTGGCCGAACAAGCTCATGAGCAGCGTGCGAATCTGCAATCGTTCGGCCTTGGCCACGCGGCCATCGCACTTGGCCATGAGGTACGCAAACCGCGTAATGGCAATCAACTTCAACTCGCTGGCATTCGTTGCGGTGTGTGGCGACAACACCGGCGCGGCACCCGACTTCAGCGCGGCCTGGAACAAGTCGCCGTGTGCCGCAGGCGCTTTCGCAGTGGCGGTCGTCGTCGCGGGGCGGCGGACCGCCGGCGGCTCGGGTGCCTGCGGTACGATCGTCGGCTTCGGCTTCTGGTCGGCTTTCGTCCACATCGGCGTCGGCAACGGGCGGGCCATCAGTTCATCGGACAGCCCAAAAATCGGTACGTTGCGTGCGAACGAATGGAACGTGATCTTCTCGACGATTCGAAACAGTTGATTGCACTGAATGGCGGCATCTTTGTTGGCGTCATACTCCTCAAGCATATCGACGATTCGGTTCTGATCCGCAATCGGAAACGAGTTGAGACTGCGTTGGAACGCCAATCCTTCGGGGCAAATTCCTTCTTCGAACATCGTCATCGACAGCGAAATCAACGAGCGGTAGGCGATCATGATCTCGTAGGCTTTCGCACGCCCGATGCCCGGTATCGCTTCGAGATTCTTTTCTTGCAAATCTTCGGCGGTGGAATAGCCCGCTTCATTCAATTTCAGCACGGTGCCGGGTCCGATGCCTGGAAATTGCATCAGTCCATTTAATGAAACACCGCTGACATATTTCTCGCGTTCCTGTCCATATCGAACGCCGAAACCGTCGTACGACGTTTGTAATGCGCGCTCGATCTCCACAATTCGGGCGCTGAGCTGCGTTGTGTGTGCGACGAGTTTCCCGCGCCAGATTTCCGGCGGCCAACGCCGAAACGCGCGCATCGCCAATTTGTACGACAACCCGACTAACGCGATGGCTACTGCCACGATGATACCGATGGCGATCAGCGCCGTCTTCATGTCGAATCCAATGGACCGTTGAAACGAGTGCAAACCGATTTTATGTAATGGTACGACGTTGTTCGATAGGTGGGCGAATCGAATCGATTCTGCGCGTCGTAGCGATTGCGCCCGCGAAATTGGTCTTGGCGCAAGTCTGCACAATCGGCACATTAGTACCGGCGTGCTAGCGTACATTCAGGAGGATCGGACAATGCGCAATCTACTCGCGTTAGTGGGGCTGGTTTTGGTGCTTTTCGTTGCCGTCGGCTGGTTCCGGGGCTGGTATACGTTCCAACTCTCGCCCGGCAAAGATGGCCGCACGGACTTCAACGTCAGCGTGGATACCAGCAAAATGAACGCGGATCGCCGCGATGGGACTTCCAAAGTCGGCGACTTCATCGACGGCTTCAAAAAGCCCGACAGCACCGCGCCAACCAGTACCGCATCGCCCGCAGCCGGTCTGCCAGGGCCGAAAGCGCTGAAGTAAAGCGAACCGCCACATAGGCGAGCGGTGGGTGTAAGCCCACTGATCCTGCCACCGTCGTGCGCAGCAGGTGTGGGTAGAGATTGTTTCATCGAAATTGAGGTTGTCTGCGACTCAGGAAGAATCAGGGGAGTTACCTCCCCCGCTCGCCAAGAATGCGAATCATCCCGCTACGAATCGACCAACTCCGACCACGCCTTCTGCAATTTCTGGTACATCGGCCCCGGCCAGGGGAGTTGCATATCGTTCAAATATCGCACGTCGGCAAGGCCGAATCCCGTGCCAGTTAGCATCAATTCGGTCTGCGATGTCATCGCCGAAAGTGGGAGCCGCGATTCGGCGAACGGGATGTTGTGGGTGTGGCACAACTCTTCGATCACTCGCAAACTGATACCGTCGAGGATGGCGTCGCGCGGCGGCGTAACGACGGTGCCATCGACGACGGCAAGCAGGCTGCCGATGGCGGTTTCAGTGAGCGTGCCGAGCGCGTCGTCGGAAAGCAGCGCGATCGCGTTCGGGGTCGATTTCGCCAACTGGTCTGCGATGTGCCACATCATCCGGCTACGATGCTTCACCGTCGGCGGCAGAATATCGGATGCGGTGGAATGCGTTCCCACGGTGACGAGTGTGACGCCTTCGGTTGCGAACTTTTGATAGCGCGCCATCGGTACGGGGTACGTGACCATGCCGAGCGTGGGCGGGCCGTTTTCCGCACTTCCCACATAAAAACCGAGCGGGCCAGGCGTGGCGAACGTCACGACTTGCAGTTCGCCATCGGGTGTCGAGTTGTGTGCGATCAATTTTTCCGCGATGGCCGTGAGTTCGGCATCGCTGGCAAGAAGTGGCACGAAACAGGCCGCACAATCGCGGCGAAACCGCTCGAGATGATCGTTCCAGCGGAACAGCCGGTGCCGGTAGGTGCGGGCGTTATCGACGACCGTGACGCCACCGACGAACCCGGCATCGTTCCACGCCAGCCCGCCTTCCGCGAACGGCAAATATCGACCATTCGAGAAGGCAAGCATCGGCGTATCCGTATATTTACGAGCCACCGAGTTCATCTCGGTGGGATAAACTACGAGCCGCCGGGTTCATCCCGGCGGGAGTTTCCTTGTCGTACCCAACGCCCAACATCATGTCGCCCACGAGCCACCGAGTTCATCTCGGTGGGAGTTTCCCGCTTACGAGTCTCCCACCGGGATTAACCCGGTGGCTCGTAATCGAGTGGTCAATCGCTATTACGCAACTTCACCAGCAACCGCAAGATTTCGATATACAGCCACACCAGCGTGACCATCAGCCCGAATGCGCCGTACCACTCCATGTACTTCGGGGCATTGGCGCGAGCGCCGCTTTCGATCACGTCGAAGTCGAGGATCAGGTTGAGTGCGGCAATCACGACGACGATCACCGAGAAGCCAATGCCGATCGGCCCTGCCGCGTGAATGTACGGCACACCGATACCGAAGAAACCGAGCACGATCGTGGCGAGGTAAACGAGGCAAATCGCACCGGTGGCGGCGATCACGCCCATCTTGAACTTCTCGGTCGCGCGGATCAACCCCGAGGTATACGCGAGCAGCATCGTCACGAGTACGCCGACGGTGAGTAGCCCCGCCTGCAAGACCATCCCTTGATATTGCCCTTCAAAAATTCCGGAGAATGCGCCGAGCAATGCGCCTTCCGCCACCGCGTAGATCGGTGCGACGACCGGCGAAGTCTTCGGGCTAAAGCAGATGACGAGGCTGGCGATGAAGCCGACGATCAACCCGCCGATGATGCACCCCAGCATCGCCGGCCGGTTCACGCTCATGCCATCGCCGACGCCGTTGGGGAACACGATCGACCAACTGACGCCCGCCGCCGCAAGCAACAGCGCCGTCAGGATGCCGGTCTTCAGCACCGCACCATTCACGGTCATCGTTTGGGATCGCGGCGAGTCGTACGATTCGCTCCGAAACGCCTCATCATTCAACGCAGGGTTCGCAGTACGCATTGTGGCTCCAGTGAAAGGGACCGAAACTATCTCCGTCATTATACCGGACGTGCCGCAATGTGTGAGAGAAGTCTGGGCGCAGGCAGTGGCGTCGCACGTTTACGAAAGCGCCACTTCAACGAAAGCGAATGTTTCGCCATGCCGAGCGTCACCCGCTGACGAACACGCCGCCGGTGAAGTTCGGGTCGAAGGTGATGTCTTGCACGATTTGCCGCGTCAGGAAGCCGTTGCCGGGCAGGAACCGGACGAGTTGCGCGCGGCCCGTTGCGCCGTTGCCACCGGTGCCGATCAGCAGCAAGCCGTTCGTGAGGCCGCTGACTTCGAGCGCCGAACCGACCGTGACGCCGGCCGTCGAACCGTTGCCGGCTGCGAAGGTATCGAGCACGTCGCCCGCCTGACCGCCGTTGAAATTCGTCCGTTGCAACTGGATCGCGGAGCCGCTGTAGATCGTCACATTGTTGTTGCCGCCGGGGCCGGAACTGACCGCGATATCGACGACGCCGTCGCGGTTGTAGTCGGCGGATGCCACGTAGATTCCGGTGCGGCTGTTCGGATCGCCCGCGAAGAAATCGGCGGTCGCATCGCCCGAACCGAAGCTCGTGTATTGCAGTTTCTGCGTGCCGATGACGTTCCCGCTGAGGACGCGAACGCGCGGGCCACCACCCAACCCCGGCGCGACGACGAGGTCCGAAAACGCGGCCGTTAAAGGGGCCGGACTGGCCGTGACCGTGACGCCGTTGCGTAATGTCGATTCGTACGCGAAGAAGTTCGCCACCGTGTCGCCAGTGCGATCGCTAGTGAAATTCCGCCCCTGCGTCGTGATCGCTTGGCCATCGAGAATGCGCACCCGCGGCCCGCCACCCGGACCGGCCCCGACGACGACTTCGGCGAACGCCGTCCCCGTGAAATTCCCCGCCGCCACGTAGGTTCCGCCACGCTGCGTCGACTCGAAGGCGAAGAAATCGGCGAGCACGAATTGGTCGTTGAGAAAGCTCGTGCCGTTGAGCGGGGCCACCTGCCCGAAGCGGCTCGGCGAAAACGCTTTGCCGTCGAACACGCGAACTCGCGGCCCGCCACCGACCCCTGCCCCAACGATGAGATCGACGAAGCCATCGCTGTTGACGTCCGCGATCGCCGTGCTGACGCCACCGGTGAAAGTGGGTTCATACGCGAGGAAATCGGCGACTTTGACCCCGCTCTGCGTGTCGAACACCTGCACGCGCGGCGGGCCGCCGACGCCGCCCCCAATCGCGAACAGGTTCGACGCCGCCGGAACTTCGCGTTCTTCGAGCGATTCGGTGCGTAGTATGCGTTTGTTGCTCATAGCATCCTCGTGAAAGCCAGGTACGGCTTTTCGCAGGGACATAGCCGAAGGTGCAAGGCGGAAGCAAGGGGAGTTTGCGGGGCGAAAAAAATAATTCATGAAAATCCATGGAATCTACGATTGACTTCGCCTGGAGATCCAAAATACTCATACAATAGTCGAAACAGACTCGGAAATTGCGAGTCTAATTTCACAATTAGGTACAACGCTATTCCCCTAACATTAAAGTATCTTATGAGCAATTCTATTCGTAACGGCAAATCGTTGATTGAAATTCTCGTGGTTATTGCGATTCTGGCGCTACTGATTGGCTTACTCATACCTGCGGTTCAGAAAGTGCGATCGTCGGCAAGTAAAGCGCAGAGCATGAACAACATGCGACAATTAACGCTCGCGACGAACCAACTCATTAACCAAAACAAAGGTGTATTTCCCGATTGTCGTTCGGCTGTGATTCATTTGTCGTGCCTGAATTTCATGGATGGGGGAGCCGCAACACTGCAATTGGTCATGGAACAAGGCGCGGTCGTCGCAGTGCCGCAATTTCTCAGCCCAGCCGATCCGACAATTGGCATCAATCCGAATCTGAGTTTGGGATCCATCGAGAACGATGTACCAAGGCAGTTCCCATGGAAAGGCGTTAGTAGCTACGCATACAACACGCTTCCGTTCGATGGAAAAACGAACTTGTCGGGTGGCGTTCGCGATGGTTTGTCGAACACGATTGCATTTGTCGAACATTACAGTACATGCAACGATACGGTATTTCTGATGAGAGCAGGACAATTTACGTTCAATTTACGTGGCGCATCATTTGCAGATGCGACCGTCACGAATCGAGCCGATGCCGTACCGGTCACTACTGGCTCGCCGCCGGTGACGCGATCTTCGCTTCCGGGGTACACATTTCAAGTCCGACCGCTGTTCAAGGATTGCGACTCGCGGCTTCCGCAAACGCCCCACGAGTCGGGCATGATCGTTTCGATGTTCGACGGCAGCGTTCGCACGTTGAACCCCTCCATCGACAGTTCTGTGTTCTGGAGTGCCGTCACGCCATCCGGCGGCGAAGTGTCCAATCTCGATTGATTCATTTTTTGCATTACTTCTTCAGCATTTTGGCGAAGTACGCGAACAGTGCGGCGTCGGACGTTTCCGCGTCTTTGCCTTTGAAGCCGTGGCCTGCGCCTTCGAGCGTCAGTAGCTCGGCATCGGCACCGCAGGCTTTCAATTTGTCGACGAGCCAGACGGCTTGCTCGTGGGCGACGTATTTGTCTTCGGTGCCGTGAATGCACAGCGTCGGGGCGGCGTTCGGCGTCACCCAATAGAGCGGGCTGGCCTTCAAATGCTGTTTGCGCGCCGTCTCGAGATTGCCACCGAGAAACAGTGGCAGCACCTCGGCGGCATCGACGCTTTTGCCGTACGACTTCGTGAAGTCGCTCGGCCCGTAGACGTTCACCACGCAGGCGACCGCACTCGACTCTTTGGCGTTACCGCCGTTGCCTTCAAACTCGGCCACGCCTGCCGTCAGCGCCAGAAACTGCGCGAGGTGCCCGCCCGCCGAACCGCCCGTCGTGCCGATGCGTGCGGGGTCGATTTGGTACTTCGCCGCATTCGCCCGTGCCCAACGTACGGCGGCCTTCGTGTCGTGAACCGCGGCCGGAAACTGGTACTTCGGCGCGAGCCGATACGACACCGTCATCGCGACATATCCCTTCTGGGCCAGGCGAATAATCAGTCCGTCGTACCCTTCGCGCTTGCCCGCACGGAAGCCGCCACCGTGAATGCAGACGATCGCGGGGAACGGGCCATCGCCCGTTTTTGGCCGCGCGATGTTCAACATCAAGTGTTGATCGTCGGGGTTCGCATACTCGATGCCCGCCTCGAATGTCACATCGTCGGGCACCACCGGCGGCGTTTGCGCGGCCGCGAACGGCAGTAAGAATGCAGAGAGTACCATCGCAAAAAAGCCGCGTTTCCAGAGAGAGAACATAAGCGATCACCCGTGATAGTAGAGGTTCCGACGGAACGCATCGTGCAGCAATCCGTGTGGGAAGTCAACGAGATTCCGAGTAGTATGTCCGTTCCCCATCCGCGAGGATCGCAATATGTTCGCGCTCATGTGCCTCACCGTGCCGCTGGCGCTGATACCGTACGACGCCGAAGGGTTGCCGATGCCGATCGGCGTGACGGCACGGTACGGCAGCCCGCGCTACGTCATGCCGAGTAACGAATTTCGCGTACGATTCCTGCCGGGCGAAAAGACGGCGATGAGCCTGACCACGAATGCCATGTTCGTGTGGAATCTCGAAACGGGCCTGCGCATTCGCGAAATCGTCGAACCCGATTGGGAATTCAAAGACTTCATGCTCAGCAAAGACGGCAGTAAAATCTTCGCCGTCGGTCTGGCAACGACCGGCTACCTGGAGCAACCGGCTGTGCCGATCGACGGTCAGCCTGCGACACTCGTGAAAACGCCGATCCAGCAAGTCGAGTTGTATACCTACGACTCCACGACATTTGAAAGAATCGCCAAGAACGTACTAACGGAAACGAAGACTGACTTCATTTGGTTTAACACCAACGGCAATCTTCTCATTCCGGACGATTCGATGAAGCAGAAAGTCATGTTCGTTCGCATCGAGCCAACATTAAAAATCGTGCCGCTCGCGATCGACTTCACTTCTACGATTTTTTTCTACGCCGCCTGCAACGAAAGCGGTTCGCGAATGGCGTTTTGCAATCAAAAAGAAGTCGTTATTTACGACGTCGCAACAGCCAAGGAATTGGCACGATACCCTACCGATGCGTATTTTGTCGCGATGTCGAAGGATGGAAACAGCGTGTATGGTGTGGGGCGAAGACCCGGTGAGAACGGGGGTGCGGCTAACTCGATTGAAGTATTCTCTTTCAATGTCGCCACCAAAAAACGGAACTGGTCGCAACCGTTAGCGAACACGACTTCCTTTGCCTTCATTGCATTCAATCAGCCGGTCGACGATATCGTTCCCGTTTTCGGTGAAGGGCTTCAGAATCACGACGTTACCTATTACAGTACGCGCACGGGGAAGCCGGTTCCGCTCGAAACCGGCGAAACGTATCTCTGGCGAAAAGCGCGCGTTTACGGACAATTGAGTCGGGATCGCAAACAGCTGATTTCCAGTGTGAACGGTGGGTTATCGGTCTGGGATGTTGCCACGCGGCAGCAGATCGTGCCCAAAAAAGCCACGTTCACGATTGCGGAATCGTGTCGATTGCAGTTTCTCGATGGCAGCACCACGCTGGAAGTCGGGCCATTCGATCAGAACTCGATGAGCGGCCTGAAAACCTGGGATGTCGCAACGGGCAAAGAGCGATTGAGCATTCCACCGCATCGAAAAATCGAAGACGGCGAGTCGACGATAGCTACACATGATTTTTCGGATAGATCTTCTCAAGTGACCGCGAGAGACCGGTCGTTCCGTGTTCGGATGGTCCCCAAACACCCGGACCCGAACATTGACAGCTCAGGGATACCGGTACTGTCCGACCCCAAAACGGGCCGCGAGATCTGTCGGCTCGCAGCGGGGCCATTCGTGGGAAACGAATTGCAACTCACACGCAACGGCAGATACTTGATCTGCCACGGATCGGAATTTAAGACTTGGCGTTGGGATTTGAGTCAGGTCGATCCGCAACCTGTTGACATCTGCAAACACACTGTGGGTGCAAATACCAATTTTATCACCCAGCAGATGGTAAATATTAGCCCCGATCAAACTCTCGCGGCAATCATCCTCCGCGCAGACATGAGAAATGCAACTGGTGAACCGCTGAAATATGATGTCGGCGTATACCGCCTCGACACGGTGCGAAATTTGCGACGAATAAAAGGTGAGGGAAGTCTCTCGCAAATCAATTGGTCTGCCAATGGACGATACCTCACGTTGACTACTGACACAGGCAACGCCATCCACGATCTCGAAAGCGATTCTCGCGTCTGCAACATACCGAATACCCATATCGGCCTTATCAACGACGACGCCCGAATGTTGGGCTATGCGATTGGCAAAGAACTGGTGTTTACCGAGACACTCACGAATCGCGTTCGTCACACGGTTGTGCTTCCGGGAACCAGTACCGCGGTTGCATTCGCGCCGGATCGGCGCTCGGTGGCGTATGTGGCGAGCGATAACACCGTACACATTCTGCCGCTGTTTCCGCTCTCGAAACACGTGCCGGTGACCCGAAGCGAAATGGATGCGGCATTCCCCGACCTCGCCTCGAGCGATGCCAAGAAGGCATTTCTATCCGTGCGTCTATTTGCTTCGGACGCGAAACTCTCGGTGCCATACTTGCGCGAAAAGATCCCGCCGACGAAACTCCCCACTGACATCGCCGTCACGATTGCGAAGCTCGATTCCCCGCAATTTGCCGAACGCGATGCCGCCACGAAACGCCTCACCGAACTCGGCTCCGAGGCTTCGGAGCCGCTGCAACACGAACTGAAAACGAGCGACTCCGTGGAAGTCCGCACGCGAATCGAACAGATACTCGCCACCCACCGCACGACCTCGCCGGGCGACCTTCGCGCGCATCGCGCCCACGAGATTCTCGACATCCTCAGCACGCCCGATGCGCTGGCTCTTCGCAGCGAATGGGCAAAGGGCGAGTCATCGATTCTAACGGCGACCGCGAAGGCCAAGCCGCGGAGTGCGCCCTTCCGAACGCCGTGAGACGCCGCTGGTACCGCACCGACAATTGAGGTATGTCGTGAGTAGGGATGGAGTACAATACGAGTCGATAGCAGATTGCTAATACCGGAGATATTGACATGGAAACGAACCGATTTCCGCTCGATCTTTCGGAGAACGACCGCGCCGAGATGGAACGCCTGATGGCGTTCGCGGGGATCAAAACCGACAGCGAGTTCGTATCGAACGCGATCGCGATGTTCCGTTGGGCGGCGAGCGAAACGCTTTCCAGCCGTTGCGTTGGCTCGTTCGACAAGATGGGGCAATCGGTCGAGGTACTCGAAATGCCTTGCCTCGCACCGTTCGCCACCGCCGCGAGCCGGCTCGATGCAAAGCGATCCCCAGAAGCGGAGTTGCAGCGGCGAAAAGCAGAAGCCGAGCAATCCATGGTGACGCTTTCCGATATTTTAGCTGAAATGCAGTTGCGTGGGGTGAATCGTGCGCCAATCCAGAACGATCAAGTTGAGCGTGCAAGCCCAGTCGGTGTCCGGTAATTTGCAGATCGCGACATCATCGCGCGACGACGAATATAACGGCATCCTGATTTGGCTCAGAAATTTTAACGAACGATTAAAATACGATCCCATCGAAACACTCGGCAAGCCTTTTGCAAGTCATACGACCTGGCGAATCGAGCGTCAGACGGTATCCAGATGTCTCGTTGAGGTGATATTCGATATCTTTAATGACAGCGATACGACGAGGCATACAAGTGGGTTTGCGAGTTTGAAGAACGGCTGCGGTACGATCCTCTCGACGATATCAGGCTGCCGCCCCGTCTCTGCTCCCCCAACTGCCGTCAACAACAAGAGTATCTCGCACAGATGGCCCTTGATTCTGTAAGGAAACGGGCTACTATTCCTACATGAGAGGCAGAAAAATATCGCCGCATTCCGTTGATTCCCGGTTACTTGCGACCATTCGCGGTCGTGGCCGTGGTTCTGTGTTTGTACCGGCGGAATTCCTGGAGATTGGCAGCCCTGTGGCGGTCGATCAAGCCCTCCATCGAATGGCCCGGAAGGGTACGATTCGCCGCCTCGACCGTGGCTTGTACGACTTCCCGAAAGTCCATCCGGTGCGGGGGCTACTCATGCCATCCGCCGAGGACGTGGTGAGGGCGCTAGCCGTCCGCGACCGCAAACGCCCTCAACCCGTAGGCCGCATACAGGTTCAGCCCGCAGGAGCCTATGCGGCCAACATACTGGGCCTCACCAAAAAGGTGCCCGCGAAATTGCTGTTCTTAACCGATGGCCCGACCCGGACCGTCACGATCGGAAAACGGACGATCCAGCTACGCCGAACGACGGCAAAGAACATGGCAACGGCGGGGCGATTGAGCGGCCTGCTGATGGGGGCTCTGCGCGAGTTGGGCAATGGTCAAGTGACGCCGAAGCGACGGGAGCATCTGAAGCGAACGCTACCGGCTCGCAAGCTGCGGGAACTCATCAAGGACTTGAAGCTCGCCCCGGTCTGGATGCACGAAATCTTCCGCGAGCTTGCCGAGGCCGGTCGCGCTCGGGCCGTGGAGGGCCTGAAGAAGAAGTAGTTGGCACGCCACCGGGCGTTCTCGTTCGGGGCCGCCCGGCCAATAGGAGCGATGTCGCAGCCAATTTTCGTTCTTCCTTACGAGTCTCCCACCGGGATGAACCCTATCGCGTTCGGCACGATATTTGCGCGTTGCGCGAGGGTGAGGCCTCCGTTTAATGTACGGCTTCTCTTACCGGG
>JAYVXI010000134.1:0-17272 GCA_043785305.1 Limnoglobus sp.
GCAGCGAATCGAATCGGCACGTTACTACCGCTATCGCAGACGTAACCTGCCGCCACCATTAAAGAACGAGCAAAAACGATAACGATACAGTAGAACTACGAAGATCGACAAGACGAAAAAGGACATGCAGGCGCTCGTGCCCAAAGGAAACGAAACGCGAGCGAAGCGTCTTGGCGAACTTGAGAGCTCGATTGCCGCCAAATCGGCCGTGATTGACCAAACACAACGTGCGTTGCTCAAAGTAAAGGATCTTGTGAAGGAAGTCGGAAGGCTTCGCCAAACATCGCTCCCCGAGCATCATCAGAAGCTCAAGAACAATCATCAAGAGTCTGGCCTTACGGCAGCCGATTGGACTGCCTTCACGCTGGAGTTTACAGGCGAGGTGGACGGCATTCTCGACCGCAAAAAATCGGCCTTGGAAACCGAATTGGGCAAACTAAATAAGGGCGACCCGGCCAATCCCGTTGACACTACCACCGCTCCATTCGCTGCATGGTCTTTGGAATCGCTCCTGGCCGAACGCAAGGAAATGAACGACGAAATCGGCATCGATAAGGAAAAACAGCGCCGGTACGACAACCTTCAGCGGCTCCTCAAGAACGACGAGGCGGTGCAGGGACGATTCAAACTGGAGATCGAACATGCTAACGGTGCTGATGGGCGCAAGAAGGCGCTCATCGAGCAACGAAAAACGCTATACCAAGAGGTTTTCCAGTCGTACTTGGACGAACAATTGGTATTACGCCGCCTGTATGAGCCATTGCAAGCCGCTCTTGTCGATGGGAAGGGATCGCTTGGCAAGTTGCGTTTTGCCGTTGCCCGCCACGTCGAACTGGACGATTGGGTCGCACAGGGCGAAAAGCACTTTGACCTGCGTAAGGACTCTGCCATTCGGCTTCACGGAGGGCTGCGAAAGCAGGCAGAGCCGGAACTGGTTTCGGCATGGAAGTCCGGTACATCGGAAGCCGTTGCGACCGCAATGCAGAATTTCATTCAGAAGATGATTGAAGAGTTTCGCAACTCGATGCCGTCCTCGATATCTGAAGGAAGAAAAGCTGAATGGTTCCAGAACGTTGCGGCTTGGGTGTACAGCACAGACCACATCAAGATGCGATATAGCATCACGTACGACGGTGTCGAAATTGAACACCTTTCGCCAGGGACTCGCGGAATCGTTCTATTGCTTCTGTATCTCGTCATTGACAAGCACGATTACCGTCCGCTCATCATTGACCAGCCCGAAGAGAACCTCGACCCGAAATCGGTTTTCGACGAGCTTGTTCCCCATTTCCGGGAAGCGCGGCTACGGCGGCAAGTCATCATTGTCACACACAACGCCAACCTGGTGGTCAACACCGATGCAGATCAAGTCATTGTTGCCAATTCGAGTCCTAGCCCAGAGGGCGGTCTTCCCAAGATCGAGTACCTCTCCGGTTCACTTGAGGACAAGAATATCCGGAAGGCAGTCTGCGACATTTTGGAGGGTGGACAGCAGGCTTTTATTGATCGAGAAAAGCGGTACCGAATCCAACGGTAGTAGTGTAAGAAGTAGTGGACTTGGCGTAGCGTTCATTGGCGTACCAGAGGCGCGCTGCGGGCTGTTTGACTTGCTCCAACAGGACGACGTTGTGGAACTGCGGGAATTGTGCAGCAGGCTACTGCACAATTGAGTCGCCCGGATACCAACAAACTCACTCGGCTGTCAGCGCGTCGGCGATGTCGCCCCAGGCTCGGAATGGCTGGAACGGTTCGCGGCGTCGTTTCAAAACATCGGCGAGATACCCGCGTGCGAACCGCAATGCAGCGGGCACGGCGAGGGCGGGGGCGACGTCGGTTGCGCCGTCGCCGGCGAAGGCGACGGTCGCTCCATCGATGGAAAATGACCGCACGATCTTCGCTTTGTCGATGCCCGCGTAGTCGTCGCGGAACGTCGGATCTTCGGGCATTTCCATCACCAATCGACCGTCGAGTAGACGACCGCCATTGGCGGTAATCGGTAGGTCCACACCCGCCATTGCGAGGAGCCGTTCGATGTACCAACGGCTGCCCGCCGAGGCGACGACGACGCGCCAACCGCGCTCGCGTAGCTTCGCCACCCGTTGCGGTAAATCGGGTGGCAACCGCATGTCTTTTAGCAAGTCCAACAGCGCCGCTTCCCCCACGGGCGCGTAGGCGAAGATGTTGCGAAGGGCTTCAAAATGCGTAATCCGCCCGGCGACGCACTCCGACCAATAATCGGGCGCACCGGGCGGATAGAGCCGCGACACGAACAGGTTGTAAAAGTCTTCCCCCGCCAGCGTCCCATCGAAATCGGTGACGAGTACCTTCGTCGTGCGTGCGTCGTTCATGCTGTTGAAAATAGCGAATCGAACGCTTATGGGCGCGGTTTCTCGGTGGTATTCAGCAGGTACTTTCGGCGCTGTTCCGCGAACGAGCGCAGAGCCATTTCCCGACCTTTGTTCGGTTCCGGCGCGTCGGCCGTCGTTCGCGAAGACAATTTTGTTGCAGCAGTGGAAACCGATGAGGAACGCGAGACGTGCGCTAAATAATACGGGTGGCACCTGGTAAACCGGTGTAATCGTCGCGGTAAATGGCATCGACGCCACTCGGGCTGTAGGTGTGGCGTTCGACGTCGTTGGCGGTCGGCTTCGCTTCGCTCGTGGCCTGCACGACTGCGGCGTCGGCTTCGTCTTTGGCTTCGGCTTTCATTCCGCGAATCAAGTCCGCATCGAGGCCACCCGCATCGACGAGCGCTTGCTCGAAGAGGCCAATGCAGTCGGGTTCGCCGAGGTTTCGCTGCGCGCCGCTGCTCGAGGAGTGCCCGTGTAACCGCGACACGAGGGCTTCCAGCAGGAACGGTTTCCGCTCGCGGCGACAGTAGCGCATCGCCCGATCGATCGCGTGCCAACTCGTCACGGGGTCGTTACCATCGACGGTTTCACTGCGAATGCCGTACGGCAACGCCCGATCCGAGATGCGTTTTTCGCCGTGAACCGAAGCCGCCGGCGTGCTGATTCCCCAGCGATTGTTGGTGACGATCATCAGCACCGGGAGTTCGTTGCCGGGCCGCGCGCTCCAGTTCATGCAGGTTTCAAAATCGCCTTCGGACGTGCCCGCATCGCCGCCGCCGACGATGCTAATCCCCTCGCCGCCGTGGCGTTTCTGCACGTGGGCCGTGCCGGGGGCCATCGCGAATTGCACTTCGATCACGCTCGAAACGGGCACGATGTTCCAAGCGGGGATCGCGTAGTGGCCGACGAAGTTTCGCCCCATGCTGAACGGATCGGTTGCTGTCATCGCGAGTTGGCGGAAGTGGTCGACCATCGGCATTCCCATGGCCAACAAGATGCCCGCACTACGGTAGTGGAGGTGCAAGAAATCGAAGGCGGGGCCGCGACCTTTTAAGACTTGTAACCCGAGGCAGACGTTGAACGCTTCTTCGCCGGGGCCGCCGATCCAGAAGTAGGCTTCGCCCGATTTGGACATCTTAATCGCACGTTCTTCGAGCGCCCGCGTGCGAATCATCTGGCGATACAGCGTCAGTGCCAGTTCGACCGAAAGTGTCTCGCGCCCCGTCCGCACCACGTGGGGGGCGACTTTGCGTGTCGTCCGCCACAGGGTGCGGGAATCGCTTGCGTCTTCGTCGGTATCCAGCATCGGCAACCCTCCGAGCGACCGGGTGATCGTCGAATTATACCCGCGCCCACACAAATTTCACAATGCAATCGTAGCCGAAATCGCCAGATTTCCGCTAGCCGAGGTTACAGGGCAGGGCAACGATTGCGAGTGGCAGGCTCGGTTTCTCGTCCAGAACTAGCGTCCCATCGGGCTGGATCGTTCCCCCGATTACCGTTTCCATGAAATTCATCATGCATCTCCTAATCGGGAATCCGCGTAGGTAGTCAGAACCGGGCACCCCATGCTAACTCAATCGGTGTATTTCTCGTCGTACTGATGATACTCGGCGGTGTAGCCACCGTAACCGCCGTAGCCTTCTTTCGCGCGTCCGCTGCCGTTGACTACGACGCCGATGACTTTCGCTCCGAGTTGCGCCAACATATCGCAGGCACGTTCGGCGGTCGGTCGGGCTTTGTTGGACATGCGGAACACGAGAATCACGCCATCGGCACGCGGGGCCACCACCGAGGTATCGCTGACGGCGAGTAGCGGGGGCGTATCGAGAATGACGAAATCGAAATCGGCTCGCAGTTTCTCGATCGCCACTTGAAAGCGCGGGCTGGTCAGCAGTTCGGCCGGGTTGCTCGGCTTCGGGCCGCTCGTGAGTATCGTCAGGTTTTCGATGCCACTCGGTCGCCCCGCAGCAGACGGTTCGCATTCCCCGATGATGACCGAGACGAGTCCCAGGCCGTTATCGGTCAGATGGAACAGGCGTTCGATTCGCGGTCGTCGCAAGTCGCAGTCGACGAGAATTACCCGCTTGCCGGATTGCGCAATCGAGATCGCGAGGTTGGCCGCGAGCGTCGATTTGCCGTCGCCTTGGTTGGGGCTGGTCACCTGAATCATCTGGTGCCCCGAGCCATTCAGGTTGAAGAAGATCGCCGTGCGCACGCCGCGATACGCTTCGGCTTCTGACGATTTCGGCCGCAACGCCGCCACCAATGTCGGCTCGAGTGCCAGTTCCACCTCGGCCGGTACGTTCGTTCGTATCGGCGGGATGTGGCCGATCAACGACATGCCGAGTCGCTTGCGGATGTCTGCCGGCGAACGGAAACTCTGGTCGCTGAGTTCGGCAAATGCCGCGAGAAGGAAGCCGAACAGCAGCCCCGCCGCGATGCCCAACATCAGCGATTGCGATAAACGCGGCGCCACCGGCGTGGCATCGAGCGTCGGCTCGTTGATGACCGACGCCTGGAAACCACCTGCACCGCGCGTCACTTCGATCTGGTTCTTCTGCGTCAGCGCCTCGTCGATCCGCCGCTTGCGATCGACGACTTGTTGCTTCCAATATTCCGAATCGATCGACGGGTTCGTCGCTTGACTCAAGATCGATTTGTCGTCGTCCAACCCGGCGGACGTGAACTTCAACTGCTGCTGTACGACCTTCCAGCGGCCGTCAAGTACGCGCTCGACGATCGCCAGTTGATCGAGTTCCATACCGGCCGGGCGCGGGTTCGCCTTTTGATTCAATTCGTTCAGGAAGGCGATCTGCGCATCGATCGACTGAATCAGCGGGTGATCGACGTTGTACTTTTTGAAATATTCCGCGCGGTCGAGTTGCAGTTTCCGGATGGCGTTTTCGGTGTTGTCCAGGTCTTGCCGCGACAGGCCCAAACTGCGGACTTGCTCGCCGAGTTTCGCGAGGGTTTCGACGCGAGCCACCCGGTCGGCAGGGGTATTGCGAATGAGTTCGACCTGGTTCCGCAGCCTGATCTCTTCGAGTTGCAAACCGCGTAGCGCTTCGGTTTCCTTGCTCACGCGGCCCCGCACCAAGTTCAGATCTTCGGGCGTGATCTTCCGCAACTTCGCCTCGGATTCGACGCGCCCCGTCTCGGCGGTATCCAACTCGGTCTTGAACTGCTTGAGTTGCAACCCGAGCAAGTCGATTTTTTCCTGCGTGGCGGTGTCGTACAGCGTCGAAAGCTCGGCCTGATACGTGGCAATCACCGCCGTCAGAAGTTGGCGGCAATCGTCCGGGTGCGAACCGCGGAACGCGAGGTTCAACACGTTCGTGCCACCCGCCGCCGATGTCGTGACATCTTTATCGCGCGCGACCGAAAGCAATGCCGCAAGCACCTTGGCGCGATCGCGTTCGTCGGTTGGGAATGCGTGATTCAAACGAGACGGGTCGATGCGTTTCGCAGCGGCAATCAGAATGCGTTCGGATCGCAACAATATCACCTGGGTGGCGACGTAATCTTCGACGAAGCTCGACCGCGAATCGGTGCCGACCGGGACATCGGCGCGTTTCTTGATGACCAAGACTTGTGCGGTCGATTGGTAGATCGGTGCCTTCATGGAGAACAGCAAAAACCCGCCAATGGCCCCGAGTATCGCCCCGAGCAATAGCCACGGCAAACGCCGTTGGATCGTCGCCAAAATGGAACCCGACGTTTCCAGCAGGTCGTCACTTTCCGCCTGACTCACAATGTCGCCTCCGGGTGTCCCATCATTCTGACAGGAAACGCCCGCGCGACAATCGGGAACTGCAATTAATCGCCGCTACGGAATGGCCATTTGCGACCGACCCATGCGTAACCCGGCTTCGCGGCCCGCATTTTCTCCGGCGGCAGGTGCGTTTCGCAACCTTGCAAGAAGTGCCCGACCCCCGGCACCAGTGCCGAGACCCGGAACGATCCGCCACTCGAAAACTTCAGCAAGAACCAGAGATTCGCACGCGAAAACTCGACCGAAGCGACATCGCCCCACGCCACCACCCGTCGCGGCTTCCACGGCGACCGGCATTCGACACCCGTAGGCGAAACCGCAACCGCGAACCGGTATGCCTCCAATATGAGCAAGATTCCGACCAACCCGAGGACGACGCCACCGAGAAGGGGCAACGCCGCCAGCCGCGCCGTCGGCGGTGGGTTCACGAGTAGCCACACGCACAGAACGAGTTCCGCGCCGAAGAACGCAAACACCGCAAACGCACGCAACAGCACGCCGTGCCGCAACGTCGTCGTCCCGGTTGTGGCATCGTGTTGGTACGGCCGCCCACGCCTTGCCACCACGAACAGCAGCCCCACGAAACCGAGGCCGAACAACGCCATGATCGCAACAATCAGATACGGCATACGCACCACCAGAGAGATCATGATAACAACTGCTCGAACAACTCGAAACGCAAGTAAAATAGCATCTGAAATGAATAAAAGAAGCGGGAAAGCCAGCAAGGCTTTGGCTTGCTGGCAAAGTCGACCATTATCTTTCGTAAGCAGGGCGACCAGTCCTCTTTGAGTAAACTCGGTCATGAGGCCATCCGGGATGGCGACGAGCATATCCTTTTACTAGCCTTCCGATGACCCGACCAGATTTTCGGGTTCGACCGACCACCACTGCCAGCGAACCATAACTCCCTGACCAGCCTCCATCTAGTACCGTCGCTACCGTATGGTAGGTACTACTAAGGCGACGCAAAGGCGTAAGCATCTCAATCTCCTTCAGATAGTGTGTGTAATTGCCATTCAACCAAGTTCGGTCACAATTTTCCGAGTTTCCTCGTTCATCAGGTAATTTTCCCCACTTCGCTCAATCACTTTCAAGTTTAATCGCTTTGGGTGACAACATCTTCCCAAGATACGCCGCCATGAGAGAATCGTCTCTTTCGGGACTTGCAGGTCGTGTGAGAGTTCTCCAATAGTGCAAGGCTTATGCCTCGTAGCCACTGCCTTGACTAGATCCCAAACACGTCCCGTTCCTTGAGTACAACGACGTTTCAAGATTGCCATTTTGGCTCTTAAACTGGTCTCAGCTACATCCGATACTACATTAGGTCCGGCACTTCTTAAGAAGTCGCCTATTGGCTCAACCCGAAGAACGTGGTTACACATGGGACAAGAGAATACTGTCATGGAAGCCTCCATACTACAGCGACATAAAATTAGGCGCTGTGGTACAGGTGTTATATACCACGGCTATCAAGATGTCAAACGGAATTGGCAATATTACCCCGGCTCGAAAGTCTCGCATTGAGAATTCGTTGAAAAACCAGCAATTTCACTCCGAATCGTTGGCATCAATGTCGGTATTTCAAGCCGAGGTAATAAAACGGAAAGGCATCAGTTTTTAGCTCAAAACACTGAATTGCGATTCAAATCAAGTTTTGGTTACGGAGCCCAACTGCCGCGCGTCGTTTCCGTTTGACAAACGCGATCCCCGATGAATAGATACATCCGTATACTATTCGCGTGTTCGGAGATTGCATCATGATTCCGCTCGAAGTCCGGTTGCTGCCGATCGACGAGGTGAAGCCCGCCGCGTACAACCCGCGGCGAGCGCTGTCGACATCGTCGCCGAGCTATCGCAAGTTGAAGCGGAGCTTGACCGAGTTCGGGTTGGTCGAACCGCTCGTTTGGAACGAACTCAGCGGGCAGATCGTCGGCGGGCATCTGCGCTACAAGATCCTCTGCGAGTTGGGTTACACGCACGTGCCGGTGTCGGTCGTTCGCTTGTGTGAGTCGCGCGAAATGGCACTGAATATCGTGCTGAACAACCGCGAAGCGCAAGGTCGCTACGACCCCGCAAAGTTGGTCGAAATCCTGATCGAATTGCAAGCGACCGGCGAACTCGACAGCACCGGTTTCGACCCGGGCATATTGCGAAACCTGACGCTCGATGCCGTCGAAGGCACACCGAGCGACCCGGCCACCGATGCCGTCGAAGTGACGCTGACGATCCCGAAATCGCAATACGCCGAAGTCGCGCCCGCACTCGACGACCTGATCCGCACGTACGATTTAGTCTCGCACGTGCGGGGCGGGTGAAAGTGACGGGCAAAATTCTTTGGACAGGATGGACATGATGAAACAGGATCTTTCATGTATCATGTGAATCCTGCAAATCCTGTCTACGCGAGGTTCAATCCCAAATTGTCCCAACAGAACTCCGGCTGAAACGTTTAGACGTTGCCACCCGGAGAAAAATGATGTCCGTATTTGTCATGTGCGCGGCGACGGTGCTGTTTTTCAGCGACATGGATACTCGTATGAAGGCGGAGCCGAAGTCGGCGGCCGAGTTCTACGCGGTTTACAAACGCTACAACCTCTGGCTGCCACCGAAAGATGCGAAGCGGTCACGAAACAGCCTTCCTTCTGGCCAAAGGACGCCCGCGGATGCCCGCGGTGGCAATCTCAGATGTCTTCGATTGGCAACGGGAACGCCGAGCTGACGCCCGCCACCACGGCAATTGCATTCGCAATCCGACACAGGGCTGCGCGGTCAGTTTTGTACATCTTGATTTTTCTCGTGGATCTGAACATCAATCGCCGAATCATCGCTGCGAACCTCGTAGTAACGCTCCGGTTTGCGATATACATTCACCATCTGATGGCCGGTCGAGAAGGTATTCTCTTCCAAGTAATTCGCATTTCCCCAAATCATTTCCTCTATGGCACGGGAGGAATATTCGCTGAACGCACCGCTCGCCCTCACCAGTTTTGCAATCTTGGCAATCTTGTGCAGCTTTTCGACGCCCGCTGTTTCATCGTCCGGCATGACAATGAACAAGTAATCCCGCGCACGGCTAATGGCCACATTGAGAATGTTCTGCTTGTTCAGGAACATCCGTGGGTCGTCCGAGATAGTTGGCGGAGGATTGAAAACGGCGATAATGATCTCGCACTCATCACCTTGGAAGCCGTGAATCGTGCCAACCTGAATCTCTAAGGCATCAGGCTTGGTTGCCCATGAGTCAGTTAGCCTGTTCAACAGATTCGCCTGGGCACGATAGGGAGCGATGACGCCGATGCGGAGCTTGTTCGCGTCGTTCCCTTGGACTTGCCCTGCAAGCCAACGGACAAACTCGAAAGTGAACAGCGCCGAATAGGTTTGGTAGGGTGTTCCGCTCTCCAACCGCTTCGCCCGGTAGATGCTCTCGTATTTGCTAACAGGAAACTTGATGAGGTTTAGTGGTTTGGCATCGAAGCCTTTGAGTTTCAGCGGGCGCTGCGATCCTACCTCACGATGATGCTTCAGGATGCCGTCATAGGTGAAATGGCTGAATACTTCACCAATGGCGGGGATGCTGCGATACTGCATTTCCAGATTCGTAACCGGGTAGTCGTGAGGCTCCGTCGCGGGCTTTGCAAAAGACCCCGCCTTATTAAGGCCAACCAGCGTATAGATGTTCTCATCCTTCCATTGCTCGACTGCGACAATCGGTTCGATCTGGAAAGGGTCTCCGGCAATGATGAAGTTCTGGGGCTTCTGCCGGTAAAGAGGGTAGATGATGCTGGCAAGCGAAATCATTGAAGCCTCGTCAACGACGATGGCATCCCATTTCATTTCATAGAGCTTCTTGCCATGTTCGCCTGCGAATCCGTCGTAGGCGAAACGAGCAATTGTCGTAACCGTTACGGAGCGGGTCAATGCTCCGATGTCAAATGACCTGTCCCACCAAACGCCAGCTTTTTCAATTCGCTCATCGGTAGATGTTCCGAAACGGATCAGCCAGTTCCGATAAGAGGTGTCCCCACCCATCTTCTCCATGATGCGGGTCGTTAGCACATCCGCCGCCTTGTTGGTGGGGGTCAAGACAAGTATCCTTGTTTGCTCCGCATCACGCATCCGTGGGATAAGCACCTTCTCCGCGAGGTGGGTCGTCTTGCCGGTACCTGGCGGGCCGAACACGAACTCGATGTTACGCGTCAGGCCCGTCTTCATGTCGAACTTCTCGTCAAACCTCAGTTCACGGAAACGCTCAAGTAGCTCTTGCAGCAGGAAGGAAGGGTTCTGGACTTCGATGCGCGCCTCAAGTACCTCAGCCAAATCAATCTCATTCAACTCATTCGCTGACTCCAGCCTACCGACTAGTAAATACTCCTTGGCAGTAAAGGATTCGATGCGCAACTTTCCCGTTTTGCCATTGCCGAAATCGAGATCAAGCCGTACCCCAGAGAATTCCTCGATGGACGGCGGAATGTATCGGCTTGGCTGCGTCATCACGATCGTCCTGGAAGACCGTTCATCCCGCTCCACTTTGCCAAAGCTGATGGAAATAGTCTTGGCGTCCGCGCTTATCTCGCTGCTGGCTATGCACTCCAATTCTAACAGAGCGAGGAACCAGCCATAGCTGTAACGCGGCAGTTCATTGGCCTTATCATGGAGCGCCTGTTCGCGTTCGATTCGGTCAAGCTCACTGGCGTAAAGGTCTTTGGCACGGTCAAGTTTTTTGCCGTAGTCCACGGCTTTCGGCGTATAGTCGTCTGAATCTTGTGCCTCGTCGTCACGCCGGTCAGTCACCTGTTCCAGTTGGTCAGACGGCTTCAGCTGCTTGACGGATGGCCGGCGACCACTGATGTCCCGGATGATCGGCGAATCAGGGAAAACGGGTTCTTTTTTGCCGGCCGTAGTCACCGGTGGTGGCGCTGTTTTCTTTTGCTTGGCGGCTTCAACTGCAGCTCGGATTTCGTCGTCAGACAACCCGGACTGCTCAAGTTCTTCTGCCAATCTAATCTTCCTCGCCTCTTCCTCGCTCAAGTGAGCGGTGTCTTCTGCCTCGTCACGGATTCCCAACAGGGCGATAAGAGCCGTTGCTCCTCGAGTGGTCGTATCGTTCCGCTCTGAGAGCGACTGAGTTGTCACGTCACAGGCGGATACCAACTCGCCAGCATTGCTGAGAATCCACTTTGCACTTAGGAGCCTCTTTTCTTCGGATGACTTGAAATACTCGTTTTGAGACCCGTCGTAGGACCACGTGTGCAGACCTCTCAATCGCTGGAGATCGACCATAGTCGCCATTACGCGCCAGAGCAGAACCGACCGTTCTGAATTGATCGCCGCTATCAGTTGCTCGCAACCGTCAAGCAAACTATCCTGATATCGGCTGTGCTTGCGACTCCTAGTCCATTGCTGATCCGTTTGCTCCCGTGAGACAGGACGAGATAGCACCCGCGGACTCCGATTGACGCCTAGCTTCTCAAGGAAGGTGTCGAGGATGCCGTGATCCGCCTTGCCGACCATGCCTCGGTACTCGTCCAAGGCCAGAAATCGCGTATCGGCCTTGGGCTCGAACCAAGCCTTCAAATCAGTAGTGGGAAAATACAGTTCCTCGGCCTTTCCGCGAAAGATGTCACTACTGGCGGCGGAATTATAGGAGACGAACTCCTTCTCTCTTATGAGTTTGACGAACTCGTCGACGCTCTCGTTTCTACACTCTTTGAAGTACCGTAAGAACTTCATGAAGTGAGAGTCCGTGTCGATGTCTCCATCCTCCTCATATGCTGGAAGAATCTTGGTGTAAATCTCGTCATGAAGATTCGGCTTCTTGACGCCGAATTTCTCGATGAACTCGCGAGTAGCCTTGTTTGACAGCAATCGTTTGTCGACGGTCGTGTAGCCCTCAATGTCTTCGTCGGGCAGGAAAAGGATGGGTTGTTGGTTCCCGTCAAACGCAGCGACAGCAGTGCCATTCTGGTCGAGAAAGATAGGAGTTGCTTTCACGAACTTCTGATAGGAGGTTCGCTCGGAAAGGTAGTCATAAAATCTGTGCAGCCATTTCCGAGACTGCGTGGCGATGAAATCAGAGGTGATCTTCTCAAGAACAGCTTCCGGGTCCAGGCTTGAAACAATCAGGTTGGGTTCCGTTCGCGCCCACGCTCGGGCATCGCCGCCATCAATGTAGTCGGCCAGCGCTTTATCGCTGCTCTGAACTTCTTTCTTTCCTCGACTACGGAGGACCCAGTTCGCATTCGTTGTGCCGGTCAGTTGCGCCAGTTGCTTGTCGGAGAACAGCTCAATCAGTTCGGTATCGGACGCCCAATAGGAATGACTCTTCGAAGAGCACGTTCCATCTGAGGCCGGCAGAAGAGCCTCGGTCTGGAGTTTGCTCTTGATGGCGGTGTAGAAAGGCTTGAATGAAATCTTTCTTCGGTCATCCGGTGCGCTAAACTTACTCTCGTCGTAGGGGATGACATCGAAGATGTCGTCGTCGATTAGTCGTTTATCCCGAAGAACTGGCAAGCTGTCTGCCGCGAGCTGCGCCAATTGCTGAATTAGTTCGTGGTTGTACGGTTCTCCGGCTTTGATGCCCTCGCGGCTATCGGTCAGAAGAAACGGCGCGTGAACGATAAAGTTCAGATTCGTCACTTCTTTGGTCGGGAAAAAACAGAACGCAGGGCGGTCTATGGATTCAAGCTTTCCTTCCTTTCCCAGGGCGTATCCGATGCAATACGGTAACCCGTTGCCCCCTTTTCTCGCAAAGGTCAGCAGGCGCTGTGTGGTTTTTTTGCCGTTCAAATCCAGTGTCACCGAAAGCCGCTCTGCCGTTATGTCTCCGTGCTGGCTTTGGTTTTTTACTTTCTTGGTGTATTTTCCGCTGATGCCGTCCCCTTCGAATGCAACGGACGTTAAATGCGAGAGAAATAGGATGGGGAGGTCAAGCGCCTTCAACTTCTCCAGAACATCCTCGAAGCTCACTTCGGGAGTCTTGACCTTCTCGAAGCTCACTTCGGGAGTCTTGACCTTGAGGTCGAACGGGAACCAGAAAACCGTTTCCGGAGCCTCTCGCCAATGAAGGTCGTCGTCGAGTAGGTGCGGCACGATGAAGCGTTCGATCTTGAACCGAAGGTTCGGGTCGTAAATGTGCGGCGTCCGCGTGTACTGAAACACTGCCTTGAACCCGACGCCGAACTTGCCGATGAAAGCCTCTGGCTTGTTTGAATTGCCGATGGATGTGATGGAATTGATGTGCCCCAGAGTGCGATTGATCGTATCCGCTTCTTCGTTCTGCGGGTTGGAAACAGTGAACCGGTCGGGGCCATTGTGTATGAAGAAAAGTCCGTCCTTTTCGAGCCGGAAGCGGGCCGATGTTGCCCGGACATCATCAGCGTTTTGCAGAAGCTCGTATATGAAGTGCGCTTGGTCGGAATACTTATCCACGACGCTGCGCTGAATGCCGCTGATGCAACGTTGTTCCAGTGCGCTAGCAATATCGGAGCGATGCTTTGTCAGAGCATCAAACCACTGCTTTTCTGTTTCGGTCATCGTTGGAACCTTGTAAAAGCACCTTGAACGGGCGATTCCCATCGCGGGGGGTTGCAAATTTCCCCATTTGCGTCATAATCTAGCGTACGAGCCGGAGTGGTGAAATTGGCAGACACGCCAGCTTGAGGGGCTGGTTCTCGCAAGAGAGTGCAGGTTCAAGTCCTGTCTCCGGCACTAAAACCCGTTGCGGTCGCAACGGGTTTTTCGTTTACTGGTACCGCGTCACATGCTCGCGTTTCAGCAGTTCCGCCTTTCGTTCGACGCCCCATCGGTAGCCCGATAAGGTCTCGTCGGTTCGCACGATGCGATGGCACGGGATAACGATCGCGATTTTGTTGGCCGCGCACGCTGCCGCCACTGCGCGTGCCGCTTTCGGTTTCCCGATCCGGATGGCAATATCCGTGTAGCTGGCGGTCGTTCCGGGCGGGATTTGCCGGAGTGCGTTCCAGACGAGAATTTGGAACGCGGTGCCGCGAATATCGAGCGGCAGTCGGCAATCGACGCCCGGTTGTTCGACCAACCCGATGGCGGCGGCTACCCAATGATCGAACGTCGCATCCCCACCGACGATGTCGGCTTTCGGGAAGCGATCCTGCAATTCACGGGCGAGCGCATTCGGGTCATCGCCGAGGAAGATCGCGCACATGCCCCGATCGGTGGCTGCAACCAGCACCGAACCGAGCGAGCAATCGCCGACGGCAAAGCGAATCGCGGTTCCATCGCCACCCCGGCGAAACGCGGTCGGAGTCATGCCGAGTCGTTCGGTAGAAGTCGCATAGAAGCGTCCATTCGATTGAAATCCGGCCGCGTAAATCGCTTCGGTGACTGTAGCATCTTTCGCAAGTTCCTGCCGAACGCGAGCCGTTCGATGCGCGACCGCGTAGGCTTTCGGCGTCACGCCGGCGATCGTTTTGAACACCCGGTGAAAGTGGAACCGGCTGAGGCCCACCGACATTGCGAGTTCGGCCAAAGTCGGAGTTTCCTCCGCACTCACAATCGACTGACAAGCACGTGTCACCGCTTCGCGATAGCGTTCGACCAGCGATGCCCCATTGGGCCGACAGCGTTTGCACGGTCGGAAGCCAGCTCGTTCGGCATCGTGGCCACTCGCGTGAAACCGCACATTTTTACGATTGGGCCGCCGCGACGCACACGACGGTCGGCAAAAGACACCCGTCGACTTCACCGAGTAGAAAACGCAACCGTCCGCCGTGCGGTCGCGTAGCACCACCGCTTGCCAGCGCGCGTCATCGGTATTGAAAACCGGTTTGATAGCCGTCATGGTTTGCGTCGCTCATCGTGTGTTTTGCCGTCGCTTCCATTTCAGCGCATACCGTCACGATAAGCACTCCGGTTGTTGCTATTGAATTGATTTTGGGAACGATAGGGCGAGTCGTCGACGCGAACTTGCTAGTAGAGGCCCCCTCCCGGATTCAAACGGGTGACGGTTTTGCAAACTGCATCTCGATTGCCGCAACTCTTTCGTAATCAACAGTTTGCATCGTCGACGTTTTTCGGCGTGTCGGGTGAGCGATTTGTGCAGGTCTCCGCCGGGTGCGTCAATCGCCTATTACGTGGGTTTCCATCGCTTTTCCTCAACCCACTTTTTGTACCCGTCTTTGGGACAGTGGACTGACTCCAGCAGGTCGACGCACTTCTCTACAATATAAACTGCTTTGCACCTATTTATTTCTAAACGGGCCTTCTGCACTTTTATTCGGGACGTAAGACGACAGTAACTGCGAGTCGCCGCCTGGAAAATTACAGAGAACAAAAATTCGGATTTGGAAAATGCGCGCACGTCGGATAGAATGGTTGCATGGACGACGTTTCGCGCGATCTTGAATCACTGGCCGTGCGGTTAAAGGAAGCGAGAGACGCTTCCCGGTTGACCACGCGACAAGTAGCCGAGCGGTTGCGCGAGCAAGCCGGTGTCAAAGTCTCGCACGCCACCATCGGCAATTACGAGCGCGGTTCAACCGTGCCGGACGAGCGGCTGTTGACCCAACTGGCCATCCTTTACTCTCGCGATCTGGAATGGTTCATCCGTCCCGCTTGCACGCCTAAACACGTTCGATTTCGTAAGGCCGATTCCCTCGTTCGAGTTGCAGAAGAGAAGCAATACCTCGCTTTGGCTTCCCGGTGGCTGGAAGCCTACCGGCGGCTTGAGCAGGCCATCAACAGGCCACTGCGGGACAACAATCAATGCTTGCGTTTCGAGTACTACGAATCAGGAGAGGACGCGGCTAAACGAACACGTTCACAGTTAGACCTAAAGGAAAATCAGAGCGTCGCCAGCGTTGTGACCGTGATGGAAGACTTGTTCGGATTACGGGTAATCGAATTGCCCACCGAAAGCCGGATCGACGGTTTTGCTGCCAAGTACGGCAATGAGCATATCGTCGTCTTGAACCCCAACGTTCCGAACGACCGCAATCGGCTCAACGCGGGCCACGAACTCGGTCACGTCGCATTCTCAGATTGCGAAGATCGAGCGTTCTTAACGCACAAAGAGGTCGAAAATCGGGCCTACGAATTCGCCTTCCACCTTCTGATGACCGCAGATGTTCTGCACGAGTCATTTCAGGGCAAGTCGATGGTCAAACTGGTGCAATACAAGGAGCGGTACGGCGTCTCACTTGCCGCGATGATCTACCGCGCAGAGAAGAAGAAGTTCATTAGCACCAAAGAAACCGAGTGGCTCTGGCGTCAGTTCGCGATCCGTGGTTGGCGGAAGAACGAACCCGGCAATGTGCGACCAGATCGTGCGACAAGGTTCGAGCAATTATTCGAGGAAGCGGTGGCTGAGCAACCATCGCGACGAGCAGCTTTACTTCGGACGATGGGCGTGTCCGAACAAGAAATGAACTCACGACTGAACTTGGCGGCTGGAATGAACCAGTCTGTCGAGGAAGGCAACGGTGAATCGGAAGAAGGGGGTGAAGGCGGAAACGTTTTAAAATTCCCGCATTAAGTGATGGTCAATGAGAAAGGCCGCAGATGTTCTGCGGCCCTACCCGTTTGCTGCTACTCGCACATCAGGGGTCCAATCCGCTGTGTGAGTTGCTATTAGGAATTATACGTCATGGTTAAGCGAATGGCAATCCGGTTGGCTCCCCATGAGGACCAACTTCTCCGACGGCTGTACGTCACGTTCAACATTCCCACCGACCAATACAAAATGCGCCGCCGGGATGCGGCTCGGTTCTTGGACCAGTGGAATATGCGGTCCGGTCGTTCCGACGAGTGGGGCGACGTTCTGCATTACATGGTTACGAAGCGAAAGAATAAAAAGTTCAACTGGCCGACGCTGGGGGACGGCCACCAGCGAATGTCGGATCCGCAACCGGAGACGTTGTCGGATCGCGAGTGGCGAATTCTCGCGGATGTTGGTGCCGAGTTACTGGTCACTCAAAAAGCGGGATCGGACAACCTGCTTTTTGATCCGGCACTCGCCGCGACGATGGCTCGTATGTTCGCCGCGCGAGCCGGTCGCGTCGTCTTGAGTGAAACGCTAGAGCCTGTTATGCACTTAACGCGAGTGGTGGCGGTAGAATAGGCTATGAACACTGAACGCCAACCGTATCCCAGTGATATTACCGACGACGAG
>JAYVXI010000135.1:0-17110 GCA_043785305.1 Limnoglobus sp.
CTCAAGCGTCGCTTTTTACGGTGTCTGGATCGAAAGAACTCGAAAATGCCTCGGAAAACGATGTTATCGCACGGAAAATAGCGCAACTTCAAAACGCGCTAGCGAGGGATTACTGTCGTTTCTGCGATGTCGTGCCTTCTCGCGGGTTCCCCTCGCTTGCGCGTCGGGCTAACAAAAATGTATCGAATCACCCCGCTCGAAGTATATGTAGCTGGCCTCTGTGAGGCCGGTGGGGAGGCAGCCTCTCCTCAATTGTCAGGCTTCCGGGGTCACAGACCCCAGCTACAACAAGGGCATGAAAGTCCCACTGGGCGTTACGCCAATCCGGTTTCGCGGTTCGGGTTGAAATTGTTCCCAAGTTCCTGGTAGTTTGCGTCGATTAAGGTGGTGTGGGCTCCCGGACGTGCCATTTCGGTGCGCCGCTCTCGCACTCGGCATGGATTGCCTAACGTGATCAGCCTGGTTCTCCCAGCCTACAATCCGGGTTCCGCCGTCGAACGCACGTGGCACGAAGTCCGCGAGTTCTTCCAAACGCGCGCCGATTCGTGGGAAGCGATCTTCGTCTGCGATGGTTGCACGGACGATTCCCCCGAACGACTGCAACGGCTATCCGACGAAACGAACGATCCGCGAATGCGCTTCGTGGCCTATTCGCCGAATCGCGGCAAAGGTTACGCGGTGCGGACCGGTTTACAGGCGGCGCGCGGGCAGTATCGCATCTTCACCGATGTCGACCTCGCGTATCGCTTTGAAGACGTCGCCCGCGTGGCGGAGGAACTCCTGTGCGGGGCACAAGTTGCGATCGCGTCGCGGGCGCACCCCGATAGCGAAATGCTCTTGCCCGTTCGGTGTCTCGGATATGCGTATCGCCGTCGGATGCAGAGCGCGGTCTTCGGCAAAGCGGCCCGCCTGCTGTTATCCCTCCAACAGCGCGACACGCAAGCGGGCCTAAAGGGTATGACCGCCGACGTGGCGAATCGCTTGTTACCCGAACTGACGTGCAATGGCTTCGGCTTCGACTGCGAACTCCTGACCGCGTGCCGAATTGCGGCAATACCCGTCACCGAAGTCCCCGTGCGGGTTCGCTACGAAGACGGCGTCAGCACGACCGGGTCGGGAACGGTCGTCAAAATGCTCCGCGAACTGTGGCGGATCCGCCGCGAATGGCGTGGCCGCATCGTGCCCGTGCTGGCACCGAAACGCGAACTCGCACCCGAACCGGCTCGCAAGGCGGCATAATGGAACCCCGCATGAACCCGCGATCCTTGCTCGTCACCGCCGATGATTTCGGCATCGGCATGGAAACGTCGTGCGGGATTCTCGACCTGGCCGCCATTGGCGTCGTCACTTCGACCGTTTTACTGGTGAACTCCCCCCATGCCGCCGATTCCGTTCGTTTGTGGTTGGCGCAAGGCCAGCCGCTCGAACTCGGCTGGCACCCGTGCCTGACGCTCGATTCGCCGCTGACTCCGCCCGATCGGGTTCGCTCGTTAGTAGATGGCGCTGGTCGATTCTTACACCTCGGCACGTTCCTCAAAAAAATGTGGCTCGGCCAGATCGTCGAAGCGGAAATCGAAACGGAACTGCGTGCGCAATACGAGCGATTTCTCGAACTCGTCGGGCAAGTGCCGATGAACGTGAACGGCCACCACCACGTACACATCTTCGGCCCGGTGCGACGTGCCCTCGCACACATTCTCCGCGATCAACTCCCACGGCCCTACGTTCGCCGCGTCGTCGAGACTTCGCGAACGCTGTTCCGAGTCCGCGGCGCACGCCGGAAGCGAATGTTGCTATCGCGGTTCGGCAGTCGCGCGATACCCCACCAAGCCGAAACGGGTTGGCCGGGCAACGATGCGCTCATCGGCATTACCGATCCGCAACACGTTCACGACGCGAATTTCCTCCCCAATTGGATCGCGAATGCGAAGGGGAACTGCGTCGAATTGACCTGCCACCCCGGCTACCTCGATAGCAGCATCGAAGGCCGCGATGGCTCGTTCGCCGACGGCCAACTCCATCGCCGCGCCGCCGAATGGGAACGCCTGCGAGACCCCACATTTCGAGCCGCCGTCCACGCCGCCGGGTTCGCATTCGCAACCGCCGCCGAGTTAGCCGGCAGCGAACGCAAACGATCGCGAATCGCAGCGTAGGCACGATTCGCAGTTGGTCAATTCATCGGGAACAACTCGAAGCGGTCGGTTCGCGGCACTGGTTCCACGGCATTCGCGCGAGGATCATGCCCATGCCGCAGGTGTCGCTGATTCCGGCGAATACCAGGCCCGCACCCACGAAGGCCGATAGACCGATGAATCCCGGATGGACGAACCCACCGAGTATCGCCCCCAGCACCACGAGCGACCCTGCCGCAATGCGCACTTGCCGCTCCAGTGACATCGCCTTCCTTCCGCGGACGACCGGCAAACCGGCTTCGATGCAAGCGAGTGTGCCGCCCGCGACGTTGACGACGTTCGAGAAGCCAGCCTTCTGAAATTTCTCGCACGCCTGTTGGCCTCGGCTCCCAGATCGACAAATGACGTAAAGCGGCTCCGTCGAGCCGTTGCGTTCTCGCATCATCGCCGCCACATCGAGTCGATCCAGCGGCACATTCCGAGCGATTTCGACGTGGACTTCCCGATATTCGACAGGAGTCCGCACGTCGATGACGTCGGGCGTGTGGCCATCCGCACAGAGTTTCGCAAACGCTTGCGGGTCGATTGCAGTCATGTCAATTTCCTTGGGGTACATGTATAGCGATTCACACTTGCAGGATTACCAGTCAACCAAGAAGCCCAGGGGATAGCGGGAAAAGTAGTTCAGTCGCGTTGCATCATTTTGTTGCCAGATTCTGACGTGGATTCTCCATTGCGTTGCTTTATTCTATACCGGCCAATATCTGTTGGAGGATCGCGGTTATGTAATGCTTCAGCAGTAAAAATCAACGCTTTCCGCTTTTAAATCGTCTATTACTTCAGGGACATGATGCGCGCCAGATGCAGTTTGACGAACTGCTGAGGTCGGCACATCAAAAGCAGTCAGGGCAATCGATTACGTTTTCCATTCATCTTCCCAGTTATCTGTAATTATTGGGAGGACATAACCTTTCTGAGGTCTGGCTTGTGACCGCTTTTTCTCTTCGGCATGGATTGCCAAGGACAAGTAGGTGAGTGTCGCCCTTGCCATTTTCAGGATCCGCAAAGTCTTGGCGTTGAAATGCGAGCGATACACAGAATGTGCAAGTACATCTGGTCGTCCACCGAACGCCTGCAATTCATCGGTTGGACCAGACCATAAGCTGTCGTGCAATTTGAGATATTTGTGTTCAGCATGGTTGCGAACCGAGTCGAGTTCTTGAGCGTCTGGCTCAAGGCACTCTCGGAACTCCGGTGCTTTCTCGAACAAGTCCTTACTCAACCAGAACAGCCCACGCAGCGGCCAGTTGTCGGAAGTTTCAAATTCCGGTCGAAGCTACTCTGACGCTTTTGTTTGATATACCAAAACGTGTGAAAGTTTACCATCCGTTCGGGAATACCAAGGGCGAGATAGTTGTTGAGGAAGTAAGCTGCTTTATCCAGAAGTGAATAGGCCATTCTGAACGCCATTTTTACCTTTTCAACGGCTAACGAATAACAAGGGTAATCCAGGGTATTGATGAGCAGAACGCCCTTGTCTGAAAAATGGGGTTTAGTCGAGGTCATTCCTTCATAACTCAAAAAACGTGCTGAAGCGTATTCCTGTTTCAGTTGGTTGTACATCCCTTGAAAACGCATGCCTTCACCAGCCTTCACGACAATTGAAGGCGTCGATAGCACGTCATGAGCAGCAATCGAATATGGCCCCAGATCATTAAGTGGATTCAGGAACAGACTGTTACTCAGGCACCATTGGCGATACTTGATCTCGTTTTCGGAGTCTCCAAGCGGGAACTCTTTCATCTGTGTCCCATGATTCAAGAATTCTGGCACCAGAAACGATTCCAGCCAAGACAGTCTCTCACTGAAGCCGTCCCTTGCCCAAGGATAAGTGTTTTCAGGGTCTGAATCGGAAGCTGTTCGCAATCCCACATAAGCGTGCCGAAAGAAAATTTGCTGATGGCCGTTGTCGTATAACAATTTCGAGTAGTCGATCAAGCCCCTGCCACGATTGCCTATGGCCATTCCGAACAACGGAAACAATTCAATCGCTTTGTCCCAATACCAGATTGCCTCAACGAAGCGGCCCACCGAGTTTAAATGGTTGCCGAGGTTGGTAAATATCTGGCAGCGCTGCAAGGTTTCCAAGTGCTGGAAACCACCGCCAATCAATGCCCGGCGAAGGTGGATAATCTGCTTTTCGATCTCAGGCTGTTCCCATTTCCACTCCTCCTGACTTTCCGTTCGATCCAAATGACTGCGGGTTTCCCACGCATTTGATAGGTAATAGTTCAGGATGGCCGTCTGAGCAGGAGTAAGGGATCTCTTGGCGATCTGTTCCCCAATCTGGATCGCGAGATTTGTTCCTTCAAGATGCCTAAAGTCATCAGCAAAGTCGATGAGCTTCGCGAGAACACCGAGAGCAGGTTCTGACTCAAGAGCATCAAAATTGATCTCAAGTAATGATCTATACTCAGACTCGGGTGTTTCCATTCTTGCCTCTGTTAAATGTAAGATAAAATCAAGGCAGTCTGACGGGGTTTGAACCCGTTCCTCGACTGTCACAGAGTCGTGTGCGAACCACTACACTACAGGCTGCATATAACCCAGACTGTCGTAATCGGGAGCAGGTTCGCTGTCTAGATCTTCGATCTTCGTATCACCCGCTGCCGGGGTACTTCGCGATCAACACTTGGCGGATCGTGGGCTTGAGAATTGTAATCGACGAACCGTCGGGCCAGGTGACGGTGATGGAGTCGATGGTGGCGGTTGTGCCGAGGCCGAAGTGGGCGATCGGTTCCATTTGGCACATGTAGCCGCTGCCGCCGCAGATGACGCGGACTTGCGCACGGCCATTCGCGATCAGTTTCACCACTGCGCCGCGGGCGGGCGCACCGAAGCGTGTGAGCGGTCGCACGCGCACCCAGTGGTTGTCGTTTTCCGGGCCGCGGTACAGCGTCAGCGGTTTGGCGTCGCCGTGCGCGATCAGCAATTCGAGGCGGCCATCGCCGTCGAAATCGGCAATCGCCGCCCCGGTGCCGTGGTCGTCGTACTCGGTGGCCGCGCCGATGTCGGCGTGCATCCAACCGTCGCGGGTCTGGCGGAACAGCCGATTCGGTTCGCCGAGGTTATTGAAGAAAAGTTCCTCGTAGCCATCGTTGTCGAAATCGGCGGCAATCACCGTACGAATCGCGGAGGGGAGCGCCATCGCGAGCGTGGCCGCATTTTTGAACGTGCCATCGGGTTGGCGGAGCATCAACCGGTGCGGGCCGTCGGCGTTGCCGTAACAAATATCGAAGCGGCCATCGCCATCGGCATCGAGAGCTGTGCTGCCACGGCCGTGCTCTTCGATGTCCGCGAGGCGATGCTCGGCGGCGACTTCGAGGAACGTGCCCATGCCCGTGTTGCGGAACAGGAAGTTCGGCCCCATCTCGTTCGCACAGAAAATATCGGGCCGCGACGACGCCAACGGGGCGACGAGAACGCTGCGGCCGAGTGCGGTCAAGTTCACGCCAAGCGCCGGTGCCAAGTCGGTGATTGTGCCATCGGGGGACAGTTCGTAAAGCCGTAGCGGGCGGCCAGAGTTGGCCACAATGAAACTGTAACGCCCGTTGCCGCGTCGGTCGATTCCGCACACCGAACGGCCCGTGCCGCCGTTGCGAACGACCGCGTTTTCGCTGCGGGAGAAGAGATCGACCCACTCGCCATCGGGGAGTTGGTCGAACAGGCGGTCCGTCCCCGCTTCGGCGCTCAGGACGTAGATTTCTTCGCGGCCATCGCCATCGAAGTCGGCGGCGGCTACGCCGGTCGATTTGCGATCGACGTCGGCGAGGAACGGCGGTGCGGTTTCGCGCAGTGCATGGCCGCTCCACTTCAGCACGCGGTTGGCCACGCCGAACCCGGCAACGACGACCGAGACGCGGCCATCGCCGTCGAGGTCTGCGACGGCGACCCCACCACAGACGCCGACGCGGTTTGAGGCTATCGATCCTGAGATGTCGATCAACATGGAATCACTCAGCTAATGCTCACGCCTTGGTCCCCGGCGACGATCTCGCCGATCTTCCACGATTCGATCTTTTGCCCTTCCAACTGTGCCCGAATGCTCGCCTCGAAGCTCGGGGACACGACCATCACGAAGCCGACGCCCATGTTGAACACGCGATCCATTTCGGCGTCGGCGATCGACCCGAGTCGTTGCATCCAGGGGAACACCGGTGGCACCGGCCAACTTCCCCGCACGATATTCGCACGTCGCCCCGGTGGCAAAATTCGCGCCAAATTGTCCGGCAACCCGCCGCCCGTGATGTTTGCCAGCCCGTGGATGACACCTTGCTTTTTCACCGGATAATGCGACAAGATCGCCCGCACCGCCCGCACGTACAACCGCGTCGGCGTCAGGAGTTCCTCGCCGACGGTCTTGCCCAACTCGGGAACGTGCGTGTCGATGTTCAACCCGGCGGCCTCGAAAACGACCTTGCGAACGAGGCTATAACCGTTCGAGTGAATGCCGCTACTCGCGAGGCCGATGATCGCGTCGCCGACTTCGACGCGGCTGCCGTCGATCACCGCCGCCCGTTCGACGACACCGGTGCAGAAGCCTGCCATGTCGAAATCTCCGGGCTGGTAAAAATCGGGCAGAATCGCGGTTTCACCGCCGACGAGTGCGCAGTCCGATTCGAGGCAGGCATCGCTGATGCCCTTGACGAGTTGCACCGTCATCACCGGTTCGTCGGCGTGCATCGCGATGTAATCGAGGAACGAAAGCGGTTCGGCCCCCGTGCAGATCAGGTCGTTCACCGACATCGCGACGAGGTCGATGCCGACCGTGTCGAAGCGCTGCATCATCGCCGCGATTTTCAGCTTCGAGCCGACGCCATCGGTACAGGTGACGATCACCGGATGCTTGTATTTCCGGCGAAAGAAGCCCGCCGTCGGGTCGAGGTCGAACATGCTGGCGAAGCTGCCGCCCTTGCCGCCCTTCGCCTGAAACGGCGGCCGTATGACCGATATGCCCCAGGTGCGCGTGAGCAGCGGCGCGATGCCGGACATCGTCTCGGCATACTTTTCCAGGTCCAGCCCGGCCTTCTTATAGTCCCACGGTTCCGGCATAGTGCCCCACCTGCGAATGTTCGGGTCAGTGTCTTATCGGTTTATTAAACCGAAACGGGGTATATGCGGCTCGCGTAATTTTGTTCGATCGCAACACTATGCCGACTTCATGAGCGAAGTGACAATCCCGTCGGCGACGTAGGTGCCACGCGGTGTCAGCCGGATGTCAGTCGCGGAGAGTTGCAGCAAACCTTCGTCGGCAAAATGCCTTAGCGGTTCGCCGATCAGCGCGTCGATGTCGTAGCCGGTTCGCAATTGAAAATCGTCGCGGACGATCCCCTGTATGCGGCGAAGCTGAATCGCGAGCGTCTCGAAGGCGCGTTCGCGAACGTCGAGCATTTCCGTCTGAAACGTCGGCGATTCTCCGGCGAGAACTTTGCGAATGTACATCTTCGTATCGCGGATATTGAGATCGCGCGAACCGTTGACGTAACGTGCCGCACCGACGCCGAAACCGTAGTAGGCATCGTTCGCCCAGTAGCGTTCGTTGTGGCGACAACGTTGGCCCGGCTTCGCGAAATTCGAGACTTCGTAATGCTCGAACCCGGCACCGCTTAAATTGGCAATCGCGGCCTGGTACATCTGCAATTCCAGGTCTTCGCCGACTTCGCGAACCTGCCCGCGTTCGCGCTGTTTCCAGAGAGGCGTGCCTTTTTCGTACGTCAGGCCGTACGTGGATAAATGATCCGGCGCAAACGCGAGTGCCGTGTTCAGGTCGGCTTCCCACTCGGGTACTGTTTGCCCCGGCGCGCCGAAAATCAGATCGAACGACAGTGCCGGTATCTGTGGCCGTACGATCTCGACGGCGCGGGCAATCCGTTCGACACTATGTTGGCGTTCGAGCGATTGCAACACGTGCGTGTGGAACGATTGCACGCCGATGCTCAGGCGGTTGACGCCGAACGCGGCCATCACCGCGATCTTCTCCGCATCGAGGCTATCGGGCGTCGATTCGATGCTGAACTCGGCCACCGACCCTGGCACGATCGGCAGCCATTCGCGAATCGTCGTCAGCAACCGCCGCAGCGCATCCGCACTCAGATACGTCGGCGTACCACCGCCGATGAACAGGCTCTCCACCGGTCGCGGTTCGCCGAGTGTCGCCAGTTCCATCGCGAGCGCATCGAGATAAAGTTCGATGAGGTGATCGTTCCCCGCGGTGACGGCGAAGTCGCAGTAGCCGCAGTGGTGCCCGCAAAACGGCACGTGAACGTACGCTGTGCGCGGATCGAGCCAGGTTGGCAAACGTGATGTCATCTTGCCATCATACTTGCGGCAACGTGGCTTTCGCTTTTTCTTCGGCGGAACTGCCGCGCAGATAGATCGGCTCAAGGCGTAGCAATTCTTCCCGCGTGACTGGCGATAGGCGCAACCCGACCGCGAGCAAGCTCGCGAGTTGCGGTTCGCGTTCGGCATCGGGCACGACTTTCGCCGCACACGAAATGAGTGCCGCATAAATCGCGACGCCTGGCCCCGATAGTGCCACACCACTCGCCCACGGTAGCCACTCCGAAGCGGGCACGATTTGAAGTTCGTCGATCGGCGAACCGTTATCGAAGCGTTGAAGATAGATCGCACCTTGCAGCGCATCGGCGAGTACCCAGAGTCGTTCGCAGGCGGGCGATTGGTGGGCAATCGCGTGGAACGTCGGCACCGCCACCAGCGGGCAACCGGCCGCATACGCCAGCGCCTTCGCGGACATCACGCCAACCCGCAAACCGGTGTAGCCACCGGGGCCGATGCCAACGATGATGCCCGCCAGTTCGGGCGGCGTCACATTTTCTTCCGCGAGCAAGCGACTCACGGTGGTGCTTAAATCGCGTGCATGTCGCCGCGTCGCATCGAGCATCGCCTCGCGAACGAGGACATCGCCGCGCGCCAGGCCGACCTGCCCGACGCGGCCCGAAGTTTCGAGAATGAGACGATATTCGGGCATGATCCAGAGTCCGGGGTTGATGGTCATGGCGTCAATGCGAAGTATGCTTGCCATGCGGCGATACCGCGATGCAAACGTTCGATATCTTCACTCTGAACGCGATCCGATTCGTAACTTGGACCCGCACATATTGACGAGAGACATATCAGTTCACCGGATGGGTATTGCGATCGAACTGCACATACCACACGCATTTCGTTCAACCACCAGGGTGATAATTCTGCGGCAATTTCAACTACCGGGACTTCTGCGGCTAATTGTGTCATTTTGAAGAGTGTTTCCACTCGGGTAAATAATCCACTTTCATAAGCGGAAACGAATTCGAGTATGTCGAGAGCCATTCGCACTCCAAGCCATTCCTGAAATACGCTGTTTTCACTCGATTCACTTATGCCACCACGGACGCGACGTACACTTTGCCGTGTTGGTTGAGCCAGATCTCGTCGCCGCGTTCGGCATGTTCCTGCACTTCGCGCAAAAATTTCACCGTCTCGGATTCGTAGCACGGTTCGCTTGGGTCGTCGATCGGGATCACGGCCTCGACCTCAACCGCAATCACATATCGTGCGGTTTGAACCAGTCGCGTTCGCTTGACTCGTTCTCCAGGTATTCGCACGATTATCTCCGATTGAAAAAGTGGACGGTTACCAGTTTGGCGACGCCGGCCTGGGCCATGTACGACCAGACCGCTTTGAAGTCGGTCCCGTCGGGTAACATTTCTCGAACTCACAACTCACCACTTATCACTCGCAACAACTCATCGTGAAAAAGCAGTTGATCGTTAATAGTGGATCGTTATCAGTCAGACCATTACTCGCTTGGCGTGATGCCTAACACGATGTCGAACTTGGCGGCGACTTCGCCGATCTTGGACTCCTTCATTGCGGCGAAATCGACGGTGATCGAATCGCGGGCTTTTTCGTCGCGAACGGACTTCCAGATGCCATCGCGGGCGTTGCCTTCGTGACCCTTGATGTAGCACTGCGTCGTCAACAGTTCCTTGCCGCCCTTCTTGATTTTGACGTGAATGTGCGGCGCGCGGCCGGGGTATGGCACCGGCTTGATCGTGCGGAAATAGTATTCGCCCGTCGACCCCGTGAGGAAGCGTCCGAAGCCCTGGAAGTTCTTGTCGCGCTTCTCGTTGTTGTCGGTACCCATGTGCAGGTACGCGCCGTTGTTGTCGCACTGCCAGATTTCGACGAGCGCGTTGCGGATCGGATGGCCCTTCAAATCGAGGACTTTCCCGGTGAGGTGCGTGATCGTGCCGACGCCGGGGGTAATGCCGTCGTTGATAATCAACAAGTCGTTATCGGTATCGAGCGGCAACTTGGTCGGGTAGAACGGGCCTTCGGTTTGCTTCGGGGTCTTGGTCAGTTCCTCGGCAAACGCACCCGGCGCAAACAGCCCGAGCGAACCGAGTGCCGCCGAACCGAGAAACAATCGACGAGTCGGAACGATGAGACGATCCATGACAGAAGCTCCGAAGGGAAAGGAAAACACCCACGGAGATTCTACCAAAAGGAAAATGGAAGAGATCGTGAGAGACAGCGGCGTTACACTTTCTCCATGCCGGCCTTGATGTTTTTCAGGGCGGCGATCATTAGCTCGAAGTGCTCCTCGAAGCGGCGAGTGTTGACTTCGGCTTGCACCAGCGTCGCGCCGAAGGCGAACAGGTAGTCTTCGCCGACTTCGGGTGGACGCAGATACTGAAACAAGTAGCCGCCGAATTGCACGTCGAACAGCACGCGGCGATTGATGCCCTGGCCGCCTTTGCCGAGGATCGCGTTCATGCGGTCCATTTCCGTGTGCATGTCGAGCGCGAGCGATGTCCACCACGCGATCTGCGATTCCGCCGTGCGGAACGGCACGAGCTCGTCGAGCCGTTTTTGAATCTCGTTGACGTTCACGCCGGTGGCCAGATACACCGCTTGTGCGCCCTCTTTTTTGCTCAGGCGAATCAGCGTGGAGAAGTCCAACCCACCGGGTAGGTTCGTGTAATATCGCACCACTTTCGCTTGATCTTTCGCACGCCGGAACGTCGACGGATCGCGCGGCAACCGCCATACGCAATAGACTAACACGCCGAGGATGACGAGCGCGTTGAACATCGCCACGGCGGCGATCATCACGGGGCCAGATGCGCGCTCTTCGGTGACGAGCGTCTTCAACGGTGCGAGAATCGCCATCACGCTCGAGGAATGCGCTTCGGTGCGCAACAGTCCGAACGCGCCCGTCAGGAAGCCGAATGCGGCGAACAGCCAGGTCGGCCGGTGTGGGTTGACGACTTTCGTGATGAGCGGCTTGCCGACGACGACCCGCAGCACCGCGAACACCGCCCCGGACAGTGCCAGGATTTTCGTCAGGTCGGTTAAATTCCAGTTCATGATTCACCGGGCGATACGAGGGCGTAACAGTGTCGGGGTATTCGCAGGAATCTCAGTATTCTTGCACGATTACGGTGCCGTCGGCGGCAAACCAGCCATGGCCGTCGATCTGATACACGCCGTCGCAGTTCGCCGCAAGGTACTGGCAGACGGCCAAAACGGTCACATCCAGGTTCACTTCATCGGCGTGGTCGTATGGCTTTCGCAGCGTGACCATTTGCTTCGTCTGGATCACGCGCTCCATCATCGCGGCAAAGTTCGGGCTGTAGTTCATCGTCTCGAGTTCGGCGGCGAAAGCGTTCAAATCCTTCCGCAACTCGTCTTCTTCGGTGAGGTAGCGTTCGAGCAGGAGCGCCGTGCCGTTGCCGGGTAGGTGCAGTTCGCCAGAAGTCCAGCCGAGGTCGTCACCGCGAAAGTGCGGCACGACGGCCAGCGACTTCGCGGTGAGGTGTTCGACGAGCGCCACGGGGGAGACGGGCGTTGCCGACAAACCGAATACACGGTGCCACACAGAGTTGTCTCGTGGGGGAAGGTTCGCAATTGCAGGTATTGTAGAAGGCAGTGGAAATGCATCGGGCCGGTGGAACGGAAGTTCCACCGGCCCGATGTGTGAGCAAACGAGTGTCGGTTACTTAATATCGTCGCCGAACAGGTCGGTGATGACGCGGCGCAACATCTGGCCCGTGGTCATACCGCGGCGGTTGGCGGCGGCTTCGAGCGCGAGTGCCTGCCAGCGCGGGAGCAACAGCGGAAGTTCGACGACTTCGTGGTCGGATCGAATCTTTTCCCCCAGCGGCGGGGAATCCATGATGACGGGTGCCGCTCCGGTGATCGCGGTCATTGTCTAGGTTCTTCCATCGAGGCGTAGGTTTCAATCGGAGGTTGCGGCGGTTCCAAATCCAGTTCGTTTATCTTATGCACGATTTGGAGCAACACCGTCGGATTCTGACAGTGCAATCAGAATGCCGAACGTCTGGAATTCTCGAATAATTCACAAAACTCTAGAATCCGTGCGAATTCGATCGTGGCTAGGTGCGGGTTGCGTGTAGACACTGCCTAAAACTCCGGCAATATCTGCCAGCGAATTTTGACTGGAAACTATGTGGTGGGCATTGAGCTTCCGGTCTTTGCGCGGGCATCTGCCTAAAACTCCGGCAATATCTGCCAGCGAATTTTGACTGGAAACGACTTCGTTAGCGCGTCGGGCCAACAATTCCGATCCCGTTAGCCCGACGCGCTAGCGAGGGGAGGACGTTTACCTGTTGCGATCGCGAAACACGACGGTTCGTACGCCTGGCATGAACGTTTTGCGTCGCGTCTCGCAGACTCGCCACGTATGAATCCCCCGCGTAGAAAAGGGAACTGTTCCTGCCGTGCGAGGTACAATTTCCAACTCCGAAGCGACTTTACGCATCAGATTGAGATGCAGTCGGCATGTTGGACTCGGTAAATGAGGAAAAATGGGAAAAAAGGTTCGCAAGGCCATTTCATCTGACAGAATGTCAGGATAATTTAGAGCCATCACCCGTTCACGCGCGGTTCAGATGCGAATCGGACCTTGGGAGACATCACCATATGGCAGTTCAACCACCCGACGACAAACGCGAACCGAAGTCGCACGATGGTTCCGACATCCCCGAGTGGCTGCGGACCGACGACTGGCTACAGGTCACGCCGACGCCGAGCGAACTTGTCGGTGAAAATGCGTTCCCCATCCCCGACTCGCCATCGCCGGAAGAGATCCTCGAGATCGTCGATACGGACGATGACGACGCACTGTTGTTCGCAGACGATGCGGCGATTGGCATCCACCCATCGACATCTGTACCGAAAATGCCGGTCGCCGAGCTACTTTCGCAACCCGACGACGATGATGCGGCCATCGACCTCACCGACTTCGCCGACGCGCCGCATTTCGGCCCGCCGACGTCGTTCATCCGCAGCCGTGGCGAAGCGGTTCCCGATTTGAACGATGCCATCGGCGGGAACATCCCGACGCTACCCACAATAGAGCCGGCCTCGGGATGGTTAGGGTCTACGACGAAACTCTCCGCGCCGGCTCCGACAACCCCGCCGAAGTCGCTTTCAAAACCTTCGTTACTGCAACCGTCCTCGACGGCAGACATCGATCTGCCGATCGTCCCGACGGAAGAGGCGTCGGACATTTTCAGCACCGCACGACGAGACGATTTCATTAAATCCGGGGCAACGGGCGCGACCGGTTCGGGGCTGTATACGGGAGCCGTTGCGCCTGCTGGCGTCGGCCCCGAATTGCTTCAACCAATCCCGATGGGCACGCCGATCGGCGACTCGAACTTGTTCGCCGACTTACAAGAGGAACTCAGCGATTCGCAGAGGTTCGACCGCGACCTCGGGGCTCGCGACGTCGTGAAGCCCGCAACCGGTTGGGGTTCGGCTTCCGATGCGGATAAACTGAGGGCGATTCGCCAAGATTCGTCGCCGAAGATCGACGATCGTCCTTTAACCGAAGCCGAACTCGAACTGTTCGGCGGCGACGACCTTCCCGATTTCAACGTGACGGCGATCGGGCAGTCGGGGTCGAATCTGCTCGGGGATCGCACGATCACCGACCTGGAACTCTTCGACGATCTGCCGACGGGGCAATCGGGGATTAACCTCTCGGATCCGGAGGGCGATTCGATCGAAGATGAGGCGAACTCGAGTATTTTCGGCAAGATCGACGATTCGCAAGCGTCGGGTGGCCGCGATGCGGGGCGCGTCGATCTCGACCAAATCCCGCTCATGGGATCTTCGGACGACCGCACCGATGCGATGTTCTTTGAAGGCGATTTGGCCAGTTCTTCGGTCGTCTTCGGTCAGAAACGTAAGGGCGTTGCCTCGCCGATGGATATGACCGATGAAGATCAAGATTCGGTGTTCGCCATGCCGCCGAACCCGGAAGGCGTTGAGGACAGCGGCGATAGCGGGATGATCGATTGGTCGAGCGAACCGGACAAGATCACGAACCGCCTCGGCGGAACGTCCGATATCGGCCAAAAGACGATCTCGACGCCGATCACCGACGACGACGAATTCGATTCGCTCGTCGCGACTTCGCGAGCGAAATCGTCCCCAGCGACCGATCTCACTGTCGACGACGAATTGTTGAACGAAGACAACATTCACGACGGTTCGGCCGCGATGGCGGCCGCCGGAGTGATTTTGCCTGCCAGCAAAACCGCGAAACGAAATCGTCCGAGCCAGGGTTCCCAGTTCGACACCAAAATGGTGGACGACGAGCCGAAGATCAAGAAGCGGGGCGGCGTACTCGTCGGCGCGCTCGGCCTGCTCGCGGGCGTCGGCCTCGGCGCGGGCGGAATGTTCTTCGCAGCCAGCGGTGGCTCGGGGACGGGCACACCGGTGGCATCGGGCACCACGCCACCGATTACTTCGAAGGCTACGCAGGAAGTTCCCCCTGCCGCCACCGTCGCAATGGCGCAATCGTTACTGACGGGTGGCGATCCGGTTGCGGCGCTGAAGGCATTCGAGCAAGCGGGTGCGGACACCACCGAGGTGCAAGCCGGTCGCGGACAGGCTCGTTGGCTGGCGCGAGTTCGTACCGCCGATGGCAAATTGGCGGCGAACGACCCTGAACTCGTGAAAGCCGTCGCCGACTTGAACGCCGTCTACAACGCCCCGGACCTGAAGACCCCCGCCGAACAGGCGATGGGTGCGAAGGCCGCGCTGAACCTCGGTTTGATTCAGGAAATTACGGGCAAACCCAAAGATGCGGTCGCGACTTACGAAGCCGCCGCAAAGAAGTTCGCCGGGTTCAAGAAGGTGTTCGATTCGGCGAAGCGACGCATCACGGTGATGTCCAAAAAGGCCGACGGCACCGCCGTCAGCGATGCCGACTTCAGCCGGTTCATGCCGCACGACGAAGCGTTTGAAGTTGCGGCGGCGTCTTCGATCGCCTTCGATTTCCCACCCGTGCAAGAGATCGACGACGAAGCCGGTTTTCACTTCTGGGATGCGATCAACTCGGCGGCGAACTGGCAGGATCCGAAGTCGTTCGACAACGCGATTGCGTCGATCAACAAAGCCCGCGCCGCACACGATGTCCGTCGCAAAAAGCTCGCGGGCATGGGCCTGAACCCGCTCTCCGATCCGCGCGAGCAATTGTTCCTGCGTGCCTGCGACGAACTCCGCTTCTACTGGACGTTCAAGAAACAAATTTACTCCGACCCGACAGGTATGGAACTCGCTCGCAAGTCCGGCACCTCCGGGGCACTCGCGACGATGCTGAATGCCGTGAAGGATGGCGGCTCGCAAACGAAGCTCGAAGTAGCGACATTGCTGGCATCGAAACTATCCGACGAACTCAAAGTCGTGCAGAAAAAGGCGAGCGACGATGCCGCCGCGTACGTGGTTCAGACGAAGAAACTCGACGAGGACAAGTTGGCACTTCTCGCCGAGAAAAAGAAAGCCGACGACGAGAATGCCAAGTTGGTAACGGCCATCGAAACCGGCAAGAAAGACGTCGATGCGAAAGCGGCGTTACTCGAAACGGCCAAGCTCGCACTGGTGAAATCGAGCGACAAGCTGAAGGCCGCCGATGCTGCTCTCGACCCGATCATCGACAAGCTCAAAGTGGCGAAACTCATCGACGAAAAAGAGACCCGCGAGAAGGCAATTACCTCGATCCCCGAGCTTGCGAAGAAGGTCGTTCTGCTTTCCGGTACGACGGGGGAAACCGCCGAGTTGGCGAAGCAGTTGACCGATGCCCGCGCGGAGATGAAGAAAGCACAAGAACTCGCAACGAAGGCCGTCAAGGACGCGGAAACGAACCTGCTCACGGCCCGCAAAGACGCCGACAAGACTATCGCAGAGATGCAAGCGAAGCTGAAGGATAGCGAAGCGAAAGTGGCGATCGACGTCAAGAAAGCCGGCGACGACACCCGCGCCGAGATGCAGAAAAAGCTCGACGCAATGATACTGGCATCGACCGAGCGCCAGAAGCAATCCGAAGCTGAGTTGAAGAAAGCCATCGACGAACGCGCCATCGAGGCCAAGGCCGCCGAGATCAAACTGGCGAGCCAAGCCGAACAGTATCGCGGCCAGATCGCGGCCGTGCGTGCGGGTGTGATCGTGCCGTTGTCCGAACCCGAACAAGCGTCGGCCGACCTCGCGAATACCTCGTACCTCGCAGGCGTCGAAGCCTACTTCGCGGGTCGCAATTCGGATGCCGAAACGGCGCTAACGAAAGCCGTAAAAGCGAGTGCGACCGACGCACGGTATTGGTATTTCCTCGGGTTATCGAAATGGTCGCAGGGCCGAACGACCGAAGCCGATGCGGATTTCAAGAAGGGTGCCGAGTGGGAATCGCGAGCGAAGCCCGGCCGCCGTCAAATTGGCCTCGCGCTCGAACGAGTCCAGGGCAACGCCCGCCAAGCCCTCGAAGTGTACCGCCCATAAATACGAGCTACTACGAGCCACCGGGATGAACCCTATCGCGTTCGGCACGGCGTTTGCCGTGCTTGGTCCGAGCCCAAAATGAGATTGGAGCTACGTGCCGATCGACCTCG
>JAYVXI010000136.1:0-5623 GCA_043785305.1 Limnoglobus sp.
GTCTCCAAGTGTCGTGAGAATGTCGTGGTCGGTCGATTTTGTGTCGTGGTCGGTCGATTTTGTGTCGCACTCGGTCGATTTTGTGTCGCCACTTACGGCGAGCGTCGAATCGATGACACTCGACATAACCCGCGATTCGGGTCGATGATACGGCAAAACCGCCCGGAACAGATCGGTGGATTGCGATCAAAAACCCGACTTTTTGGGCCTCGAAAACCGAAAAAACACCCCAAAAAACGGTTTTTGAGCCTCCGGAATTGTGACTTACGTCGATTCTGGCATCGCAAATCCCGACGATCGATGCCACTGCCAGTTTCCTCCGCTATAGTATTCTTTACTGGGTTGCCGCCCTCAAGCCCGGTAGCCGAAAGGCCGAACGATACATGCGTTGTACCGATCTCCCCGTTCCCTCGACCCTGGCGGTATGATGGACGAGCTTCAGCACGAATGCGGTATTGCGGCACTGTATTGCCTGCCCCACCCGATCGAACGGATCGACGCGGAAGACGCTACTCCACACGGTGACAGACCCCCGGTTTACACCGGCGATCCGGACCTCGTGGCGAGACTGATGCCGCGGATGTTGCTCGATTTGCAAAATCGCGGGCAACTGGCGGCGGGGTTTAGCGGGTACCACCCGACGCGCGGCAAACTGCTCGATACCTACAAGGAACTCGGTACCGTTCACGAAGCGTTTCGCATCGGGCGGCCCGAAAAGCACGCGAGCATCTTGGAAGAATTCGGCGGGCGTGCGGTGATCGGCCACGTGCGCTACGCAACTTGCGGGCAGGATAGCCGCGAATACGCGCAGCCATTCGAGCGGAAACATTCGCAGAAATGGAAGTGGTTCGCCTTCGCGTTCAACGGCCAACTCGCGAACTTCGGCCACCTCCAACACGAATTGCTCAGCAATCATCCCGACTATCACATCGTCCGCAAGGATAACGACACCGAAGTGATTTTGCACTACCTCGCGAAGGAGATGCAGACGGCGGAGCGGCCGGATTTGGTGCAAGTGTTCGCGAACCTCAGTCAGAAATTCGACGGCGCTTACAACATCGTGTTTATGAACGCACAAGGCGATATGGTCGTCTCGCGCGATCCGCTCGGCATTCGCCCGCTTTGTTACGCCACCGATGGCCGCCTGTTCGCCGCCGCGAGTGAGAGCGTGCCACTGCTGAACCTCGGCTTCAAGAATATCCGCTCGCTCGAACCCGGCGAACTGATCGTCATCCGCGATGGCAAGATGACGATCCACCGCTACGCCCCGAAGCAGAAGACGGCACATTGTTTCTTCGAGTGGATCTATTTTGCGAACGTCGCCAGTACGCTCGACGACCGCAGCGTGTATCTGTCGCGCTCGGCATTGGGGAAGGAACTGGCGCTCCAGGAACGGCGTTTGAATCTGTTCGAGATCGACAAAGAAGACACGATTGTCGTTCCGGTGCCCGACACCGGCAAAGCCGCCGCCGACGCGATGGCGTTTGAACTCGGCATCCCCGTTCGCGAAGGTCTGATCCGCAATCGCTACGTCGGTCGCACCTTCATCGAAGGCGGCAACCGTGCGGATAAAGTGAGGATGAAGTTCACGCCACTCCGCGAAGTGCTGCAAGGGAAGAAGGTCATCCTCGTCGAGGATTCGATCGTCCGCAGCACGACGCTGAGCACGCTGTTGAACTACATTCGCGATCAGGGCGGCGCGAAGGAGATTCACGTGCGCGTGGCCTGCCCGCCGATCATTTCACCTTGTTTCTACGGCATTGATATGTCGACGGTGAACGAACTCTACGCACCGACGCGGATGTCCGGGAGCGTGCCGACGCCCGAAGAACAGCAGCGGATGGCGTACGAACTCGGCGCGAACAGCTTGCTGTATCTGCCGTTGGATGCCGTCTCGCGGAGCATCGGGTTGCCCGCCGAGCGCCTGTGCCGCGCCTGCCTCACGAAAGAGTATCCGACCCCAGCCGGCGAGGAACTGCAACAGCTTTCGCTGCGCGCCACCACCCGCACGTACGAAACCGTCAAAGACCTCATCGCCGCCGCCGCCGAGGGTTGAGCATCAAAGCCCAGGGACGATCGTCCCTGGGCTTTTCAGAGCGTTGTTTCACGGGGCTTGCTATGTCGGACGATGCGAATGTCTTTACGGCGTACGAGATCTTTTCGCCGCCGAATATGAAGCTCGAAGCGGCCCCGCTCGAACGCGACTGGATGGACACGTCGAATCAGCGATTTGCGTACCGGTGTTTGCCGTTGAATATCGCCAACCAGAACGGCTGGTTCCTCACATGCCCGTGCAGCTTTGAAATCTACTGGTACGGCGGCGACGCGAAGACCGACATCGACATACGCTACCTCGAACACAAAGACCCGTCGGTGACGAGCCACTTCGGCTACGGCGTGCTGACGTTCTCGCCGCCGTTCCTGTTTCGCACACCGAAGGGCATCAACCTCTGGGTGAAGGGGCCGGCCAATCGCATCAAGGATGGCGTGCAGGCGCTCGAAGGCATCGTCGAAACCGACTGGGCGAACTCGACGTTCACGATGAACTGGAAGGTCACGCGGCCGTTCGAGTGGATCCGCTTCGAGCGCGACGAGCCGATCTGTATGCTCGTACCGATCCCGCGCGGTCTGGCGGAATCGATGGTGCCGCAGACGGCGGCGCTCGCGTCGGATCCGGAACTTCTGGAGAAGTACAAAACGTGGGAAGCGGGTCGGCAGAACTTCCTCGGCGGGCTGGCGAGTTTCGACCCCGCCACCATTCAACGCGGCTGGCAGAAAGACTATTTCCAAGGCAAAAAGATCGAGGGCGGCACCTTCGACGGACACCAGACCCGCCTCAATATCAAAGAGTTCACCCCGCGAAAAGACGCCTGATCGGGAGAGTTCCCGTCGAGATGGCCAATTCAAAACTGAAGTCATTCTGAAATTTCTCAGCAAGTTCCTCCTCACGCTATGCCGATAGTAGCGATTATCCGTGCGATGATGCGCCCGGATAGGCAGGGGATCGAACGATGCTGCGACGACGAAACCTCCGGTTGGAAACGCTCGAAGTTCGCGATCAACCGAGCGTGGCCGCGCCGCCATCGGTGGCTTCGCTCTCGGGGAGTGTGCTCACCGTTACGGGGAACGAATTCGACAACCGCATCGAGATCTTCCGCGACGTCACCGATGTCGTCGTTCGCGATAATGGCAATGAAATCGGTCGCTTTGCCGTCGTGGCGGTGAACTCGATTTCGGTGAACGCGCTCGGCGGTAACGACACGGTGCTGATTTCGCGGAAGTTGCTGATACCGGCCACGATTGTCGGTGGAACGGGCCGCAACAAACTGGCGGGCGGCGGCGGTACGAACGTACTGATCGGCGGCGGTTCGGCGGACGTTCTCAAGGGCGGCACCGGTTTCAATACGTTCATCGGAAACGGCGGCCGCGATAACTTATTCAAAGTCGGTTTGCTGGACACGATCACCGCATCGCCGGGTAGCCGGGCGTTGCGCGAAGATGCGTTACCGATCCCGTTCGGCTCGCTCGGGCAGCCGCAGGAACTCATCACGGCCAGCGACGTGGATACCCTCTTAAAGCGTGCCGCAGCGGCTTCGAGCACGACCGACGCGATCATCGTTATCGTCGACCGCAATGGGCGTATTCTCGGCGTGCGCGTCGAAAGTGGCGTACCCGCCGAGATCCAGAACGACCCCGCAAAACTCGTGTTCGCGATCGATGGAGCCGTTGCCAAGGCGCGCACCGGCGCGTTCTTCGGCAACAACGAAGCCCCACTGACTTCGCGCACGATCCAGTTCATCAGCCAATCGACGATCACGCAGCGCGAAGTCGAATCGAACCCGAACGACACGAACCCGAATTCGACGGTACGCGGGCCAGGGTTCGTGGCCGCCGTCGGCACGAAGGGGCACTTCCCGCCGGGCATCGCGTTCACGCCGCAAGTCGACCTTTTCGGCATCGAACACACCAACCGCGACGGCACGTTCGGCCCCGGTGGGGACCACATCAAAGGCACCGCCGACGATGTGAAATTCAACCAGCGTTTCAACCTCGAAAGTGCTTTCGTACCAGCAGGCCAAGAGCTGTTCGCACCCGATTCGTACGGCGTCGAATCGGGGTTGTTGCCCGGTGCGCAATCGCGCGGTATCGCCACGCTGCCCGGTGGCATTCCGCTCTACAAAAACAACCAGATCGTCGGCGGTATCGGCGTGTTCTTCCCCGGTAAAACTGGCTATGCCACCGAAGAAAACTCCTCTCTGAGCAGCACGTTCGACGTCACGAAACCGGATCGTTCGCTCGAAGCCGAGTTCATCGCGTTCGCGGCGGGTGGGGGTTTGCAGGGGCTTGTGCCCGTCGGCGCACTGGGCGGCGTCGAACTGCCACCCGGATTTAGAGGAATCCCCGTCATCGGTACGTCGCGAATCGATCTTGTCGGCATCCAACTCGACGTTCTCGGGCCGGGCGGTTTGGACAACGGCATGAAGGTGCTCCAGCAAGTCGGCGTCGCCGTAAAGGCGGGTACGGGCAACCCGAATGATGGCGTAAATCAGGTGATTGTCGCTGCGGGAGGTGTGACTCTGCGCGACGGGGTGCGTGCAGCCGAAGGCTGGCTGGTGACGCCCCACGATGGCGATGGCATCACCGCGTCGGATGTCGAACTCATCATTAACAGCGGCATCGAACAGGCTTTCGACACGCGGGCCGCGATTCGCTTGCCCGTCGGCCAACGTACGCGGATGGTGTTCGCGGTCGCGGACAAAACCGGGAAGATCGTCGGCCTGTATCGGATGCCGGACGCGACGATATTCTCGATCGATGTCGCCGTTGCCAAGGCACGCAACGTGGCGTATTACGCGAACGCCGACGATTTGCAGCCGATCGACCGCGTCGATGATGTCCCGCTCGGCACGGCGTTCACGAACCGCTCGTTCCGCTACCTTGCGGAGCCGCGATTTCCGCTCGGTATCGACGGCACTCCGCCTGCGCCGTTCTCGCAATTGCTCGATGGCGGTGCCGATCCGCTTACGGGGTTGCAGGTCGGTCCCCGACTGCCTGCGTCGGCGTACCAGAGCGTCTACGGTTACGATGCCTTCAACCCCGGAACCAACTTCCGCGACCCGACCGACATCAACAACGCGAACGGCATCGTCTTCTTCCCAGGCAGTGCCCCGCTTTACAAGAACGGTCGTCTGATCGGCGGTTTCGGCGTCAGCGGCGATGGCGTCGATCAGGACGATGTCGTCACCGGTGCGGGCCAGGAGCGTTACGGCGTGCCGCTCAGCATTCTGCGCGTCGATCAGCTCTTCATTCGCGGCGTTCGCGTTCCGTACCAGAAAACCAACCGCAATCCCGAGGGGTAAAATCGACGTAAGTCACAATTGCGGAGGCTCAAAAACTGGTTTTTCGGGTGTTTTTTTGTCTCAAAACCTAATTTTCGATCGCAAATCGCCGATCCGTTTCGAGATATTTTCCCGTAACTCGAACTTTTGTTGTGGGTTACGTCGAGTGGTTTCAATTTCACATAAGCCGTAAGTGGCGACACAAAATCGACCGAGTGCGACACAAAATCGACCGACCACGACACAAAATCGACCGACCACGACATTCTCACGACACTTGGAGA
>JAYVXI010000137.1:0-5604 GCA_043785305.1 Limnoglobus sp.
ACTCCCGGTAAGAGAAGCCGTACATTAAACGGAGGCCTCACCCTCGCGCAACGCGCAAATATCGTGCCGAACGCGATAGGGTTCATCCCAGTGGCTCGTAATGATTCCAACTCGTCGTAAGCCTCTCTCTGGCATATCCTAAAGTCCAAACTCCCGCTCCTGTTATCGGTTCGATCATGATCCTGCTCGGATACCTCTCGGCCATTCTCGTCGCGTTGCCGGTGTTGTTCATCTTGACGTCGTGGGTGTTCCCGAGCGTCATCCGCATGACGGGCTGGGTGGTATTGCGCGTCGTCTATCGGTATCGCGTTTACAACACCGAAAATATCCCCAAAGATGGCCCCGCAATCATCGTTTGCAACCACACGTGCTACATCGATTGGCTCGTGATGTGGGTGGCCAGCCCGCGTCGTGTGAACTACCTGATGTGGGCGGGGTATTATCGCAATCCGTTCCTGCGAATCTTCTTGTTCTCGGTGCGCGACCGTTGCGTAAAGATCGAGAATCGCGAACAAACGCCACACGCGATTGCGGCCGCACTGGCTGCCGTGACTGAGGCGCTCAACCGCGGCGAAGTCGTGTTGCTGTACCCCGAAGGACGATTATCGCGGAACGGGCAGATGTTGCCATTCGGCCGCGGCATCGAGCGGATCGTCCGCAAGGCGAACCGCCCCGTGCCGGTGATTCCTGCTTGTGCGCAAGGTCTGTGGGGCGGGTATTTCAGCCACAAGGGCGGACGAATCATGCGGCGGTTCCCGCGCGATTTGCGTCGCCCCGTGTCGATCTGGTTCGGCAAACCGATGACGGGCGTGCCGAAAACGGCCGCGATTCGTGCCGCCGTCGTCGAAGCGCAAGCCGACCTCGCGATCCATGAAAGCGACGAAGTCGTTCTGGTGCCACGCTGGTTCGCACGCACCGCTGGGCAGTGGCGCAACCTATTCCGCTCTGCGTTCGTCGATGTCTCCAGTGGCACCGAACGAACGCTGAGTTTCGGGCAAGGTCTCGTTGCCGCGTGGTGTTTGGCATCGCGATTAAAACGAACAATCGGCACCGGTAGCGAACCGATCGGCGTCTGGTTACCCACCGGTCTCGGCTCGGCACTCGCCAACTTCGCGCTCGGGTTCTTGCGCCGCACCAGCGTCAATTTGAACTACACATCGGGCCGCGACGCAGTGGAGTCCGCAGTCCGGCAGTCGGGGTTGCGCGTGGTGATTACGGCGAAACGGTTCGAGGCGAAACTACCGTTTGAAGTCTCGCCAGACATCGAACGGCTTTACCTCGAAGATCTGTTGGCGAACGTGCCGAAATGGGAAAAGGCACTCCGATTCCTGGCCGTGTTGCTACTTCCCGCGTGGCTTCTGGAGCGATTCATCGGCGTTGGTTTGCAGACCCTCAAACCCGATGATTTACTGACGATCATCTTCAGCAGTGGCAGTACCGGCGAGCCGAAAGGCGTGATGCTGTCGAACCGGAATATCTCGTCGAACGCGAACTCGTTCTATCGCGGCGTCGATCTCGAACGCAAAGACCGAATGCTCGCGTGCCTGCCGTTCTTTCACAGTTTCGGCTACACCGTCTGCCTGTGGGCACCGGGTGGCATCGGCATGTTATCGGTGTATTATCCCGATGCCCGATCCGCGAAAGAAGTCGGCGAGCTTTGCAAAACGCATTCGTGTAGCATCTTGCTCGGCACCGCCACCTTCTTGCGGTTCTATTTGCGTCGCGCGGCCGTCGATGATTTCCGTTCACTGCGGCTAATCATTTGCGGTGCGGAAAAGCTACCCGTGAAGCTCGCCGAGGAGTTTCATGCGAAGTTCGGCGTGCTGCCGCTCGAAGGGTATGGCTGCACCGAACTCTCGCCCGTCGTCAGTACGAACCTGCACGATACGATCGTCACGGGTGTGCATCAGAAGGCGAACATGCCGGGCACGGTCGGACAGCCGATTCCCGGTGTGGCGGTGAAAACCTTCCATGCGGAAACGTGCGAAGCGCTGCCCGCTGGCGAGGAAGGCATCCTCGGCGTCAAGGGGCCGAACGTGATGGTCGGGTATCTGCATCAACCGGAGAAAACGAAGCAAGTCGTTCGCGATGGCTGGTACATGACGGGCGATATTGGCCGCATCGAACCCGAAGGGTTCATCCGCATCACGGGGCGGCAGTCGCGTTTCGCCAAGATCGCGGGCGAGATGATTCCACTCGAACGGCTCGAAGAAGAACTGCAAGAAATCCTCGGTACCGGCGAACGGGTCGTCACCGTTTGTGCGGTGGCCGACGACCGACGCGGCGAGCGGCTGATCGTGCTTTATCTGCAAGAAATCGCGAGTCGTTTCGACGATGCCCTGAAATCGCTTTCCAATCGCGGCCTGCCGAATCTGTGGATTCCCGACCGTCGCGATTGCCACGAAATCGAAGCGTTCCCCGCACTCGGCAGTGGCAAACTCGACCTGAAAGCCGTCGCCGAACTCGCGAAAGACGTGGCGGCAAAACGCGGTTGATGAACGCAATGGAGAGCCATTCGTTTTACTCGTCGGTTGCCCCGAGGCGTTCGCGCATTTTTTGATAGCCATAGTCGCCGCGATTACAAAACTTGCACGTGCAGAACGGCGGTTTCCCTTTCGCTTCGGGTGCGAACCGCCAGCCGATGACTTGGGGAAGCATCCGTACGCGATGCAGCTCCTTGGCTTCAATTCGTCGCGGGATGATGACTTCCCAGCCTTGTGCATCGACTGCCGCTGCAAACGCGCCGACCGCTTCCGCTGCGGACATCCAGGAATGGTTTTGACGGTAGTGGCCCACCCACACTCGTTCTCCTCGTCGGGAATGCGGAAGTACACTCCCGCGATGGCACCTCGGTTACTGCGCTTCAGTTCGCGTAGCCATTGGTGCGAGATGTAAAAATTGCGCGTGACTGGAACCGCGAACACGCCGCCAGGGAAATCACCCGCTGCGGGCCGCAATCGCCGGATACCATTGCGGCGGATCAAAGCCACCCGCGATTCCGGCGCCAAATGCACGAACATCGCCATTCTGTGCCTTTCTACTCCACAAGACTGTCACCCACCCGCTGGCTGGAGCAGCGAGGAAACGCTGTACGGATCGGCGATCCCGAGCGATCTCGCGAATCCAACTGCGTAGGGAATGACCCAGAACGGACAGTGGTCGTCGAAAGGGTATGGGAATTCTCCGCCCGAAACGTGACTCGACATGTTGTACATGGTCTTAGCGCAGATCTCCTCGAAGCTGTACTGGATCTGAAGCAGTTGGTGATTCGACTTGTCGGCGAGGAGAGTCTTGGACCGTATGCGACTGAACAGTGCGTGAGCGCGACACCACTTGCGGTCGTCTGATGCCATGTCGTCCAGTTCGCGAAGAGTAGATTTTTCGTCGCACAGAGGAAGGAAAAACCGAACCATTTCCTGAATTGCTTCAGCTGTGGCGTTTGTATGCGGCATTCGCGAACTCCATATTTTTCTGCAACAAATCTTGCCTCGAGCAGTCGCCCATAAAGTCACGCTCACGACTCGATCGACCTTTTTTGCCCGGAAGATTGTTCCCACAACAGTGCCTCGCGCACCTGTGTCAGCGCGTGGCCGAGCAAGTTGAGGCCGCGCCACTGCGTCCGATCCGAGGCACGCGGGTCGTCTGCGGCCAGTCCGATTCCCCACACCAGATCGTGTGGCGATGCCTCTACCAAGGTCGTGCCGCGTGTGGCGAACAACAACGCCAATTGCTCCGGGTTCTGCGAGAACCGGGCGTAGTTGGCCTGATAAACGACTCCCTCGCGGAACATCGCCCAAACGGCTTCATCAAAATTCTTTACCGTTCGGCCGATGGCCTGCTGCTCGCGGGGCGTCGTGGCACGGAGGATGGCGTCGGCCGCAACGCGGTCGCTGAACAGCAACGCCTTGGCATACATCATGAACTGCTCGGCATGTGTAAACGTCACGCCGCCGATGACGAACGGAGCACGCTGCCACTGGCTCAGCGGACTCTTCCAAAAAAACGTGAACGCTTCAGACACAGTTCATCCTTCTACAGCCATAAACCTGTCTCACGGGGAGAGGGGTGGCAGTTCGCCGCACAAAGCCAACGCGCGTAAGGCTTGCGCGGTGCTGATATACGTGCTGTAGTGGTAGGTGTTGCGGAAGAGTGATTTCATCCACCAGCGGCCCGAGACGCGTTGATTTTGCTTCAGCCAGGTGACGCCCTTCTGAATGCGGGCGTCGTTGGTTGGGGTTCCCGATTCGCGCAGCAACACGATGGCCCACGCCGTCATGTACGGGTCGCTTGCGGGGCTGGCGGCATCGGCTTCGCCTTGAATCATCGCGATCACTTTCGTGTCCATGTTCTCGTGCCACTTCAGGAGGTCCGACATCCGCCGCGTCGACCACCCGCCGTCGGGCAGTTGCTGTTTCCAGAGCATCGCGATGGCCGCCTCGCGCTGCGTTTGCGGAACCAGATCGGGCATCAGCGCGGCCAGTTGCAGCTTCAACGCCAGTTCGTAATCGCTGATCGGCACGTGCTGCCGCAGGTACGTTTGCATCCGTTTGATTCGTTCGAGCGTGTCGTCGTCTTTGACCGTGGCCAACCAACCCGGTGCCGTGGCGATGGCCCGTGCGGCTTGTACGGTCAGTTCAAAATCGGTGGTGATGTACGGGATTTCGACCTGATTGATCGTTTTGATGAGGCCTTCGTCGGCGAGGCAGAGGAGCGTTTGCCGGAGCGATTTATCGGTGTGCTTGGAGAGCGTACCCGTCACGTGTTTGTCCCACGCGGCCAGCCCGGAGCTACGCCAGACCGACGCGATACTGTCGCCGAACACCTTCACGCCGTTGCGCAGACCCGGCTTGCCGACCGTCGCGCGAACGCCTTCGACGAACGACGCATGAACCTCCGCACTCGGCTTGCCGAGAAACGGCGTAAGCACTGGCCGTTCGACCATGTACACGCCGGTGCTGTGGCAGGCGACGCAACTCTTTTCGCGCACCCAATGATGCGCGCCGTCATCGAGATACTGCTTTGCTGCCTGGATGGTATCGGGGCCGAACACCTTGACCTTCGGCTCTTCGGCTGTCGCGGCGGGCACCTCGATACCTTTCGAGAGGTATTGGTAGTCGGGCTTCGCCTTCGGTTTCGGCTTGGCGACGGGCGGATTCTCCGCCGAACTCGACGCGGAGTGCATGAATGCGGCGAGCAACACGAGCTTCAGTATGCGTTTCATGAAACCTCGGAAGTGGCACGGCGTGAGGGATTCGACAGTGGGCAGGTAGATTATACTTTCGCGGTCGGAAATGACACGTTACCAGTCTGACAATCCATTTCCGTTAGCGCGCCAGTTTTGAAGTTGCGCTTTCTCGATCCGGAATAGCACGTATCAGACCGTCTTCGAGCCTGAATGGCTCGTTCCACCAGCCCAAGGCGAAGTCGGCGAAGCCGCGAAGCCTTGGGTACCCGCCGCACCCACGATTCGGCCCTGAAAGGGGCCGTTCAGGCACCATCCATGACTAAACCTCGCCACAAAACAGGGCGATGCGAAATGTACGGATGGATCGCGCGGGCACTGCACCGTGAACGGCCCCTTTCAGGGCCGATGGACATTCCAAC
>JAYVXI010000138.1:0-17045 GCA_043785305.1 Limnoglobus sp.
GCCATCGATACCCGGTTCGCCCGCGTCTTGTTTACCGTTGCCGTTCTTATCCAGCCACACGAAATCCCCGAGGCTCGCCGTGCCGCGGAAGCCGAAATCCTGCGCGACGTTGTTCTCGTTCTGCGCCAGGTTGAGCGTCGAGGTATTCGGCGTGCCCGTGCCGTCGGAGTCGAACGTCTGCGTCGGGTACCCCGTTGGGTTCGCCACCGTGACGCGGTACGCATCGCTCGCACCGTTGACGGGCAAACTCGGGAAGAGATATTTGCCATTCGCATCGGTCGTGGTCGTGAAGGTCACATCGTCGGCGTTGCCGAGAACGCCATCGGGGCCGCTCCACAGCAGCGTGACGGTTTGGCCCGCGATTCCCGGTTCGCCGGCATCTTGTACGCCGTTGTTGTTCGCGTCGTACCACACGGTATCGCCGATACTCGCGGTGCCCTTGAAACCGAAGTCGATCGTCGTTTCGTTCTCGTTAGTCGTCAGGTTCGTCGTCACGGTGCCGACTGCATTCAGCGTGCCGTTGTCGAGCGAATCGGTCAGCGTCGCGTTGTCCGGCACGCCGCCCGTGCCACCCGTCGTACTCACGGCGATTTTGAAATCGCCTGCGGGCAAGAAGTTGAACGCGTAGTTCGGCCCCGTACCGGCGGCATTTGTCGTCACCGTGCTGAACGTGAGATCGTCGGCGTTGCCGAAGATGTTGTCGGCCCCCGCCCACGTCATGTTGACGGTTACGCCGGGGAGCGACGGTTCGAGGCCGTTGGTGCTTTGGATGCCGTCGCCGTTGGCGTCGATGAAGACGCGGTTGCCGAGCGAGGCCGTGCCGCGATAGCCGAAGTCTTGCGTGCGATTGTTCGTCGTCCCCGCATCGACGCCGGTGAGCGTGATCGAGGATTTGTTCGATGCGGTCAGCACGCCGTCATCGGTCGCATCGGTCACGCCCATACCGGCGAACACCGTCGGCACGGTCACTTGGTATTTGCCATTGAGCGGTAGCGCGTTGACGATCCACTTGCCATCGGTGCCCGTGAGTACGGTGATGACGCTGTTATCGCCGACCGTCGCGAAATTGCCATCCAGCCCCGCCCACGTAACGGTAACCGGCACGCCGACGAGTCCCGGTTCGCCCGCGTCCTGGACGCCGTCGCCGTTGGCATCGTAGTAGACGCGATCGCCCAAGGAACCGAGCAATTCCAGGTCGTTTGAGGCGTAATCGTTGAGCAAGCCGCCGACGCCATCGGTACCGTTGCGTTCGCCGGTGGCCGTGCCCGATGCGCCGATGGTCGCGGCCGTCGTGCCGAAGAACGGCAGCGTGCCTTGCGTGCCGGGTAGCCCCGTCGTCGTCGTTTGGCCAACGTTGCGGAGAGTGTTCGCACCCGTCGGCGTGACGAGCACATTCGCCGTGTACGTGATGGTAACGGTGTTGCCGACGGGGAACGTGTCGATCGTCAGATCGACCGTGTTGCCTGCGGTGCCGTTGACGATACCGGTCGCGGTACCCGGCGTGACGATGACGCTACCGGTGTTCAGACCGAAGTTCGTCGCGTTCAAAATATCGAGGATGCGCGTGTTGAACGCCGTCGTCGTGTTGCCGGTGTTCGTATTGGTGATCGTCAGTTTGTACGTCACCACAAAGCCATCGGTGGCGACGACATCCTTCACAATTTGAATGTTCGGCTCGACGACGGTGACGCGGGTCGTCGGCAGGTTGGTTGGGTTCGCGGGATCGACGACGATCGTCGGTTCGCCGTTGCCGAGACCATCGCCGTTGGCATCGTTGACGATGTTGATGTAGGCGTCGTTCGCGAGCACGGTGACGTAGTTATCGAGGTTCGTTGCAGCCTGGTTGCTCGTCTCGTTCGTGACGAGCACGTTGTACTCGATCACCACATACTCGACGTTATTATCGCGGTCGGCGTTGGTGATGTTGCCGAGGCGGAAGAAGACGTCCTGGCCACTGGCGTAGATGACCGGGTCGCCCGTTGCGCTGCCGGTGTTCAATTGCGAAATGTCGGCATCGCTGAAGTTACCCGTAAGCGACGACGACAGCAGCGAGGCGAGCGTCGTCTCGTTTCCGACGATACCGGCCGCACCGAGCGTGCTCGAAGTGAGGTTCGCGCCGTTCGACGAAATGAACCCGTAGCGGGCGGTGCCGTCGTTGAGGAACGATAAGCCCGTCGGCAGGAAGTCGCGAATTTGCACGTTCGGCGTCGGCGTGCCCGTTGGCGTTTCCCCGAGCGAAACATAAACGCGGTAGCGGACGATTTCACCGACGGCCACGTTTGAACCCGGTGTGTGCGCTTCCGAAGTCGCGACGAGCGATTTGCGAACGACCGGCGGCGATTCGATGACGGCGTCGTCTTGCAAACGATAGTCGTTGAGCGCACCACTACCCAGCAAACCATCGGCCCCCGTACGTTCGGTACTGTTGGTGTTCGGAGTCACGTGCGTCGAGCGTACGCCTGGCGTGCCATCGAGGCTGGACCAGCGTGACTCGGCGGTGTTCGTCACGAGCTGCCCCGTCGAGCCGGTGAAGTCCGTACCGCGAACGACGACGGTGAGCGTCGCACCCGGTTCCATGTCGACATCGAGGCCGGCCGCAAACGTCAGAACGCCGCTGACATCGATGGCGAAGTCGGCAATCGTTGCCGTTCGTGTGACGCCGTTGAAACGGATCGTTCCGGTCGAAGTCGCGGACAGGATCGCGACGCCACCACTGAAGAAACTGACGGGTAGCGGATCGGTGAGTGAGACTTCGTAAGCGGTCGTGCCACTGCCGGTCAGCACGATGCGGTAGTCGATTTCATCGCCGGCATCGCCGCGGGTGCGTTGGCCGAACGCGCCGCCGGCGGTGAAGTTCGCCACGTCTTTCACGGGCGTGACCGTCGGCTCGACGATCGTGATCGGCGTGGCCGTACCCGATACGCCACCATCGTTCGTGTTCGTTTGCCCAGCGGAAACGAACGACAACGTCGTGGTGTTGCTCGTCCACTCGAAGCGAGCGTTGTTGTTCCGCGTACTCCCAGCCTGGTTGTTCGCGGTGCCCGATGCGCCGTTCGTGTTCTCCACGATCACGCGATAGGTGATCGTGATCGTTTCCGTCACCGCGTTATCGGTGTTGCTGTTCGTGATGTCGCCGAGGCTGAACGCGATCGTGCGGGAGTCATTGGTAAGGGTCGTGTTCGCAGGGTTTACACCCGCCGTGATCGGCGTCGTCGCGGTGACACCCGCAGACGTCGTCACGTTCAGCACGTCGACGAACACGAGACCGTTGTCGAGGCTGTCGACGATCATACCCGCAGGCGTGAAGCCTTCGGGAACGGTCAGCGTGAGCGTGTACGTGACGTACTCGCCGATCGTTGCCTCGTTCGCCAGGTTGTTGCCCGGCGCGGTGAATTCGGTCGAAACCAGCGTCTTCGCCACCAGCGGCAATCGCGTCGTGACCGTGGCAATATCGGTCGGCTTCGTCGCGCCGGGCACCACCGCGGGATCGGTGAGATTGACTCCGCCTTCGCTGTTCGAGTAAACCGGCACGACCGCCGTATTCGTGATCGTCTGGTTCGGCGTTACGGTGTTCAACAGCGTCACATCGTAAAGCACGACGATCGTATTCGAGCCATTGTCGATTGCACCCGCCGTGCGGGTACCGCGGCTCAGCGCGCCGATGTGGCTATCTTCGGTCGCCCCGCCGATGTTCCCCGCCGAGTAATTATCGACGAACTGAATCGCGATCGCACCCGACACGTTGTTGTAAGTGATCGTGTAATCGGTCACCGGCGTCAGCACTGTGCCGTCGCCGCGAATGACGCGCAGGTCGGTCGCCGGGTTGAACGCGGTTCGGTTGTACTGCGGCTGAATCGTATCGGTCAGGTTCACATCGAAGGCGTCGCCCTTGCCGCTGTTCTGCACCACCACCGCGTAACGCACCGTGTCGCCCGCATCGACGGGGAGGTTCGCTGGCGTGATGTTCTGCGCGCCAATGCTGCTCGATTGCGTCGCGTTGAAGATCGCATTCGTGCCCGAAAGCACGGTGCCCGCGCGGTTGATGACCGTACTGGCGACGTTCGTTCCGACGGCGGGGAGTGCGACGCCCGTGCCGCCGAAGTTGATCTGATCCGTACCCGTGCCGACGGTGAAACCGGTGTTTCGGCCCGCTGCCGTGCCTTTTTGCACCGTCACGAATGGCCGCACCAGTTCGAAGCGGCGCAGGTCTTCGACCGTGGTCGTGCCCGCGTTCGTCGAACCTTCCGAGATGCGTAATTGGTTCGTCAGGAACAAGTCCGACGAGAATGGCTGGTTGCCGACGACGAACGTCACGAGGACGGAGATTTGTGACGGGCGACGTTGCGGGTCGCTCTGCGTGCCGAAGTTCAACGTCACGCTGTTTGAAACCGAATCGACGACGAGCGTCGGGTTGCGACCCGCGCCGTTGCCGGGTGCATAGGTGCTGAAGTACGTGTCGTCGGCCGGGTTCGCTCCGGCGGCATCGACGACGCCGACTTGCCCTGGCAGGAAGCCGTAGGCAGCCGGATCGCGAATGAACGTGAACGGCCCCGAGGAGGTGACATCCATCACCGGGAGCGGCGGGAAGTCGATGAGCCGGAGTTGTTCGAAGCTACTAATCGGCAGTGTGTAAGTCAGGCGATACGTCACGCGGTCACCGGGCTGAACCGACAGCGGCGCGTCGCTCGGCCCCGCCGGAGGAACGGTCTGGCCGTTGATCGCGTAGATCTGTTTCTCTTGCACGCCGTACGGAATGACGACGCTCGTACCGCTATCGTCGGAGCCGGTGCCGACGATCGTCGGCACGGCGGCGTTGATCGTGCTCGTCAGCAGTTGGTTGCCGATAATGCCATCGCGGCCCGCAGTTCGCGGGTCGTTGACGGCGTTTGAAAGGATGTCGCCCTGGTCCACGCTCGCATCGTTCGAGCCACCGTTCGCGGTCCGGTACGAGTCGCTGAATTCCTGGCTGACTTCTGTGTAAAAGACGATCGTGCCGGTGGTGCCACCGAACTGTTGGCTCCCAATCGCGCGGTTCGTGGGGCCGGTACCATCGTTGCCGACTTCGCCGCCGACCAGCCGCCCCGCATTCGCACCGAGACGCGCCTTGAGTTCCTTCGAGATATCGAACCGCAACGCCGTAGTACCCGCATCGCTCGTGAGACTATCGGCTTGCACGCTCGCGGCGAGGTTGTTGAACACCGTCGGCGAAATCGTGCCAGTCGCGGGGCCATCGACGGGGAAACTCGTCGGGTCGGCGAGCGCGACCGAGTTGTAGCGTCGCTGATAATCGATGACCGTGTTGCCCTGGAAGTTGCCCGATGTATTCTGGCGGCTGCCGCTCGGTGAACCGGTGAGGAAGGCGTTGTTGACCGCCATCGTCGGGAAAGATGTCACGACGCCGCGTGTGCCGAGGAACAGCCGTTGGCCGTCCGAAAGCGTGTCGTTCACGAACAGATTGTCGAAGGCGTAGTAGTCCGAGACTTGGTAATTCAGCGTGTAGCGCAACAGCGTGATGCCGGGGCGGATCGACTGGCCCGCCGAGATCGCGAGGCCCGTTACCGGGTCGATCGCTTCGACGGACTTCTGAATCGCACTCGATTGTTCTTCGAGCGTGTGCGGGCCGTTGTCCGGCGTCGTCTTCGCGACGTTCTGGTTCGCGGGATCGCGACTATCGAGCGGCGTCCAGTTCGCCTGCGTACTGGCGGTGTTCTGGTTCGTGACACTATCGGTACCTTGCGGTACGACTGCGCCGCCACCGGCCAGATCGCGCGGGATATAGAAGTCGAATTCAAACGCCGCATCGACCGCGAGTGGCGTACCGACCACCGTGCCGAAGTTGTAACTCAGCGTGCCATCGGGTGCCGTATTGACCGCCGTACCGGACAGGTTCCCGGCGACGAAGACGTTCGTGCCGGGTGCCGCCGAGGTGAACGCCGCCATGTTCGTGGCCGATGTCCCGACGATCTGCATACTCGCGGCGAGGTCGTCGTTCAGCTTCGTGTTCGTCAGCGTTTGACCGTCGGCGATGTCGACTTCCAGACGATAGCGTCGGATGAAGTTCGGCCCCGTCGCGGTTTCGCTTTCTGGCCCGAGGTAGATCTTTTTGAAGCGATACAGTTCGGGCGTTACACCCGCCGTTGCGGGGCCGAAGTAAATGCCGGGGCCATCGAGCGCGGCGGTGTCGTCGCGGAAGCCACCCGTCACGGCAATCGGCAACACCGTACCGACATCGGCGAGTTTGCTCGTCGGCGCGGTGATCGAGATCGCCGTACTTTGCGTGGGGCTGAAGCTGCCGAACGGCAAGCTGTAAATGAAAATCGTGTCGTTGTTGCCGAACCCCGCCGGCACCGGACGCGATTCGCCCGTGAGCGGGTTGATGTACGTCGTCTGCCCGGCAATCAGCGTGATCGCCGTGGCCGGCGTCAGCGTCAACCCGGCCCCCGTGACGGTTGGCGTACCGTAGCCATCGAGTGGATTCGTGGTCGCGCCATCGGGGCCGCTGGTGTCCAGCGCGACTTCGATGAACGGAGCAAAACCGGCATCGGTGGGGCTGGTATTCGCGAAGCGGAAGCCAAAATTCGCTTGTTCGCCCAGCAAAATGTTGCTCGACGACAACCCGAGGATCGATGGAACCGGTGCCGGATTGATCCGGTCGTCGAGTTTTTCGACGCCGATAATCGGCTTGCGGTTCGGCTTGCGGTTGGTGACGGGTGCGCGGAAACAGGAAAGGCGGCGGGACGGCATCCAACTCATAGGGGCGACCTAATGAAGAAGAGAAGGTTGAGAAGACTGGGCAAATCGGCCAGTTGTATCTAACGGTTAGCATTCAAAAGGCGCATCCGTGCGATGCGATCGTGCGGAAATTATTGAATCGGACTAATGATCGCGGCCATTTGCGTTCAGCCCGCAAAAGCTGCTATGCCACAATGAATTGCCCAGACAGGAAAGTTTGCGTAGAGAGCGCAACTCGCGGCAAGCGCTCACAGAGTGGGATTCCTAGTGCCGAGGTCGCGATGGGTTGGAAACGACACGGAGCTGCGAAAAACCTTCGGACGCGAGGTGGCCTCAGCCGAGAGTACGGAGACTGCAAGGTAGGGGCCGAAATCGATAACTCTACTTGCGACGAGGAAGGCGTGAACGGGTGTCGCCGTGCGCCGGAGTCACGCGGACGGACGCATCGGTTGGAACAATTCGGGTACGCAAAACCGAGGCGATTTGAACCGTGTCCGCGATTTTTATGCGTTCGACTCGGTGATCTTCAGGAAGACGTCTTCGAGGGTGCCGTCGCTGCCCGCTTTCTTGCGGAGGTCGGCGAGTGTACCGCAGCCGATGAGCGTGCCGTTATGAATGATGCCGACGCGGTCCGCTAGTTCCTGCGCGATGTCCAACGTGTGCGTCGAGAGGAACACCGTCACGCCCTGTTTCGCGAGGTCGCGTAGCAGTAACTTCAACTCACGTATACTCTTCGGGTCGAGACCGACCGTCGGTTCGTCGGCGATCAGCAACTTCGGTTCGTGCAACAGCGCCGCCGCAAACACCGTGCGTTGCCGCATCCCGTGCGAATAGCGTTCGGTGAGCGTGTCGACGAATTCGTCGAGATGGAATAACTCGATGACGCGCTCCATGCGCGACTTGCCATACGCGACGGGCATACCGTAGAGATCGGCGGTGAACTGCAAGAACTCGCGGCCGGTGAGCTTCTCGTAAAGGAACGGCTGATCGGGCACGTAACTGACGAGCGCCCGTGCCGCGTCGCCGTGCGTGGACATATCGTAGCCACCGATTTTCACGGTGCCCGTCGTCGGGAACAGTAGCCCGCAAAGCATTTTAATCGTCGTCGTTTTGCCCGCGCCGTTCGGCCCGAGGAACGCAAACAACTCGCCGTTCGGCACGGAAAGATTGAGATTTTCGACTGCCACCTTGTTGCCGTAACGCTTGGTGACATCGACGATTTCGATCATAGATTACGCATCCGGAAACTGACTGGGCGAAACGCCGATATCGACGATACTGCAACCGGTGACGACGTTCAGGCCGAGCGCTTTCGCACGCGCCACTACCTCCGGCGCGTCGGCACCCGGATTGAGCCACACTTCGCCAATCGCCTTGCCCGCCAACGTATCCATCGCCTTCACACCCACGATTGGCGGCAGGTAGACGCTGACGCGATCGAGCCGTTCGAGCGGAATGTCCGCCACCGACCGGAACACCGTCAAGCCTTCGACGAGCGTTTCCATCGGGTGAACGGGAAAGACGTCGTAACCAGCCGCGAGGTACGCCCGCACGCACTTGTTGGCGAACTTGCGGCGGTCGGAATTCGCACCGATAACAGCAATGGTCGGTTTCATGCAGGAATTGTACGAACGGGTATTCGCTCGATCCACAAATTAGCAAGCGATTTCAACCGCCAGATACTTGACAATTACGTCAAGTATCTCGTATCATTTGGGCAGGAGAACACGTGCTGCCAGACTTCACAATCGATGGACTATTACCACCCAGTGACTACGCGCTGACACTCGATGAGCTTCGGCAATCTGTGCTGGTCGTAGGTTCCGGCGTAGCGGGTTGGGATGTCGCTTGGCGGTTACAACTCGTGGAGAATCTGGCGATCATGGCAGGGCATCTTTGGCAGGTTGGTATCACGGAGATTTTCGTCGACGGGTCTTTTGTAGAGAGCAAAGGATACCCGAATGACATCGATGGCTACTTCGTTTGCGACCGTCACGCGATTCGTTCTGGGTCGCTACTGGGCGAATTGAGTCGGATCGATCCGGTCTGGACTTGGGCAGCGGCGAGTCGCACGCCGTTTCTCAACTACCCGAAGCCGCAGCTTCCTATGTGGCATCGGTATCGCGTCGAACTGTTTCCGCATTATGGCCAGAAGTGCGGCATCGTTGACGCTAACGGCTTTGAGTTTGAGTTTCCTGCTGCATTTCGTCAATCGAGGCGGAACAACGCAGCGAAGGGAATCGTAAAATTGATAGGTGGACCATGATCAAGACCGATAACGAATACCGGCTGACACTCGAACGAATCCAGGCACAATCGGATCGGATACGCCAAGAGCGGGCCGCGTGTGTTGCGGAAGGATGCACGCCTGAAGAAGTTCAGCGGTTGCTCGACCCGGTCGAATGCTTCCATGCTCAACTACGCGAAGAAGCCGATTCGTACGAGAAGCTCAAGAAAGGCGATTTCGACGAACTCAAGAACTTTCACGGGATCGGTTACATCCTGATTGCCATGCGAATCTATCAAGGTCTTTCGCAGCGTGAGCTAGCGGAAAAGCTCGGCGTACATGAGTCGCAGGTATCGCGCGACGAGCGGAATGAATACCGTGGGATCACGGTGGAACGGGCGAATCGGATACTCGAAGCACTGGGGGCCGAACTGCGTACCAACATCGTGACGACACCGCGCAGTACTACGAATTTGTCTCGAATGGATAGCGTGTTAGTTGGCAATTGAAAAAGCAACGGCTTATTATATCTGGTGCTGTGCCGAGGTCGAACGCCAGAAGCAACTCGGGCTACGGTTTCACATGATTCCTTTTCTGCTCAGCCCGGACCGTGAAGTTCGACGATCTTCGGCGTCAATACGGGGGTGCTGCCGTGGATGGCCACGTAAACCTCTTCGCGGTGTACGGTGACATCTTTCGGCGCGACGATGCCCAGTCGAACTTTGTCGCCGCGGATTTCCACGACCGTGATGACGATGTCGTTATTGATGATAATCGACTCGTTTTTCTTCCGGGATAGCACGAGCATAATGTTACTCTTTTTAAAAAGATCTCAGAAACCAGGGCCGGTTCCGAAAAATCCTCCGATTGTGCGCGACAGTCTGATTCTCCCTATTTCACTGTAAAAGCGACAGAAGCGCAAGGTCAAGTGTCATTCGCTCGGTATTTTGTTTTATTTGCGGAAATTCGTTCAAGATCTGGCGCGTGCGGCTTGGCGCGATTGCGCGGCGATGGCAAACGGTGTTATCCGTCGGCACGATTCCATCTGCGGCGATTCTGGTAGCAGGAAAGTGGTTCCGGCAACACCCATGCCCCCATCCGCGAACTCAGAGCAAAAGCGTGGGTCTTTTCAACGCTTAAGATGTTACCTGCAATAGGTTTGCAAATAATGAGAGAATGATATTTGCCAACCGCTATTGACACGGCCTGTCATTTATCCGTTGGTTTTGAGTTGACATACTGACTACTCCCAACCATAATTATTTTGCAAGAGTAATGTAAAAATGAAAAATCGTCTGCTTTCCAATCGGGATTGAGACTATGATCGACTCTTGGTATTAGCTTTTTGAAGAAGTGTATCTGGCCGAATTGCGTGAACAGGAGGAGTAAAATGATAGTCAATCTCCCCATCGAAAGCGTCGAGATCGCAGAAAGCCGAACGGATCATTTAGAGCAATGGCTCAGCGATCACAAAGAAGTTCAAAAGTGTCAGAACTGCGAAGAATTGATTCAAGAAGTCAATACGCTAATCAAGTACATCCTTCGCATCGACTGCGAGTTACAAGAGAGCTACTTTGACGGGGCACCGTTCGACGATGCCCTGAGCAAAAGGCTGATCGACTTGGTCGCACGGTGGTACAAAGTGGCTTGCCAACTCGATTCGCACGCCAACGTCTTTGAAGCGAAATCTTATAGTGTCGATGGGTCGAACGATCTGCGCCGCAACATCAAGGAAGTGGCGGCGATGCTGGCCCCTTCTGAAGAGATTGATGGTGATATGATTGGCTTTATGGAAAAGTCCGTTGAAGAATTCCGTGCCGGCAAAGGGATTTTTGAAGGGATTGTAGACTGATGGCGGATCCGGCCCCACCGTCAGACTCGAAGAACGTAACACCCGCACAGAGAAATGTGCGGGATAGTCGTTACCGTTATCTCTTTGGCGAATTACCGCAAGACATTCATAAACTGGCCACCAAAGCCTTCAAACTTTTCTGTGTCGATCCGAATCATCGATCACTTCGATTGCACCAACTCAAAAACAACAAAAAGGGCAAGCACCAGCCGGACAGCTTCTCGGTAAGCATTAATATGCAATATCGCGCAATTTATTTTACCGGACAGCTTCTCGGTAAGCATTAATATGCAATATCGCGCAATTTATTTTATCGACAGCAACACAAACGTGTGGTATTGGGTCGGAACTCACGCGGCTTACAACCAGTTCACTGGCAATTAGGTAACCATTTCTTGTAGTGCGTCACGGCTCATCCGTTCGTCTTCCGTCGTGCGAAGTCGCGGATGGCGGACTCTTGCTCTTGCGTTTCGATCGAGCCGGGGCGTAGCGAGCGCACTTTCTGGATGGCGTTATCGGCCGATACGCCTTTCGCCACGAAGTACGCGGCCAACACCGTGCCGGTTCGCCCCCGGCCGGCGGCACAATGGACGGCCACGCCGCGACCGTTCGCCCGATCGATTGTCGTAAGAATCGTCTGAAGCTGACTATCGGTGGGCGCATCCATGTCCGAAATCGGCACGTGCAGTAGCATCAAACCCGCCTCGTTCACCCAGCGTCGCGGTACGGCGTCTTCGGTGAGCGAAATCAGCACTTCGATGCCCTGTTCGCGTAGCCAAATCAATTCTTCGACGCCGTGCGGGTACGCCAATGCCGCGATGTGAGGTCGATCGACCCAACTGAAACCGTGCGGGGGCATGAGGCGAACTCGGCGAGATCGGGAGGGACGCAAAAGCACATTCTACGTACGAGGCGCGTTACTTTAACAGCTTTTGCCCGAAAACCGTTCGCAGGCGATTCGCTTCCTGCCACGCGACCGGATCGGCTTGCAGCAAGTCGATGAGGTTCGCGGTCGATACGCCGAGTTGTTCGGCAGCGGTACTCACTTGGGCTTCGGTTAATGCGAGAACGTCGAGCGCGACGCCGATGGCGGGCCAGAATCGTGCCTCTTTCGGCGAAAGGTGAACGTGGCCATCCTTGCCACGTGCCACCGTCCAGTCGTCCATCGGCGGGGGATCGTCGCGCAGATCGCGATACAGCGTGCGCCGCAATCGCTGGAGTGCCTTCACTTTGTTTTTATGTTGCGAGCGGCTTTCTTCGGCAATCACGATCAAGCCCGTCGGCAGGTGACGCAACCGCACTGCCGACGATGTCTTGTTCCGCTTCTGCCCGCCCGGCCCGCTCGCGCGGTATGTGTCGACTGCACATTGCGCCAGCAAAAGTGCATCGGAGAGTGCCGCCCAAGTCGCACGGGGAAGGCGGGGCGTCATGGCTGGTGGTTTCGGGCGGCGGGGTTCACGATCTTCTCGGCGGGCCATTCGCCGCGCAGGATCGCGATCGCCGATTCGGCTGCGGAACAGGCCATATCGCCGAGCGATTGGACATCGACGCCGGCCGCGTGCGGAGTGAAAATGACGTTATCGAACGCGAACAACGGGTGATTCTGCGGCGGTGGCTCTTGCTCGAAGACATCGAGTAGCGCCGCACCAATCCGTTTGTTTTGCATCGCCTCCACGAGATCGCTTTCGCAGACCAGTCCGCCACGCGAGGTGTTCACCAGCACCGCACCCGGCTTCATTTTGGCAAAGGTTTCGCGGTTCATCAGGTGTCGCGTTGGCTCGGTGAGCGGCAGGTGCAACGAGAGAAAATCCGATTGCGAAAGCAGTTCGTCGAACGACAGTAACGTCACATTGTTCGCTTCGCAGAACGCGCGATCCGGAAACGGGTCGTACGCGAATACGCTCATTCGGAAGGCGTTGGCGCGAACGACCATCGCTTTGCCAATGCGACCGAGACCCGCGAGGCCGATGGTTTTCCCGCGTATCGGCACGCTGCGATTGCGCGGCCAACCCCCACCGCGAATCTCGTGCGTGTGGTTCGCGATTTGCCGTGTGTACCCGAGGATCATTGCGAAGGCGTGTTCCGCAACCGACTCGTGATTGCAACCCGGCGTGATGGTGACGGCAACGCCGCGCGTTGTCGCGGCGGGAATGTCCACGGCATCGTAGCCAACGCCCACGCGGGCCACGACGCGGAGTTGCGGAAACGCATCGAAGAGTTCCGCAGAGTACGTCTCCGACCCTGCAATCACCGCGACGACATCCGCGAGCGCATCATCAAGTTCCGACGGCGTCGGCTGATTCGCTACCGATGGCACCGGGTACTTCACAACGTACCCCGCCGCTTCCAGCAACGGCCGGTACCGCTCCTCAAGCGTCTGCAAATCTCGCGGGGCAACTAGTATTTTTGGGGGCATCAAGTGATCCTGAAGAAGTCGAATTGGATTGACGAGTACGGATTACTTGGTTTCTTTCTGAATCATTTGTAAGTTTGCTCGCACCATATCAACAGCCGAAACACCTGTTCCTGCGTTGAGGAAAAAACCATTTTTACCAGCCAGTTTTCTTTGATTTTCCTTTCTCACTGCCGTTTCGACTTTTAGATCCTCTATCAGCTTTTCAAATGACGCTTTGTGTATTGCAGACTTGGTTTCGTAATACGCGATCATATCACTACACATCATGCGTAAGCTTGTGTTTTTGACGGTATCCATCACAACGGCGATATTATTGCACATGTTTGCGGCGTCATGGTCGTCGAGATCGATTATGCGTATCGCGTCTGTTATGTATGCCAAATCGATAGGTTCAACCGATTCGGCGTTACATGCGAATAGACACGCCGCCGTTAGTATTAAGCGTGTGCAGTAATCTGATACATCGTTTGAAAGAACATAGCGAAATACGAGTGAGACTACCATTCCACACCTCATGCATTTCTGACAATCGAGACGCTGGTAATTGAACGCAGATCAACGCCATTACCCGAACGGGTTCGAGTAATCATGTGACCAGGGTGCGCGGATGCGACCACTATGGTACTTACCTTCTTATATATACTTCTCGTGGTCGAGATCCACTATTCACGGCAACGCCATCGAAGACATTCTCGCCTGAGTGGAATCAACCGGCCAGGCATTCGCGTAAGAACGTCACGCCGTGTTCGATGTCGCGGTAGCGTTGTTCTTGCGTGCCCGCTTCGCGCTCGATGCAGAGCGGACCGCGATAGCCGACACGCTGCAAGGCTTGCACGAACGCCTTCGTGTTCGTTTGCCCCTTACCGAGCGGCACTTCTTCGCCCCACGTGCCTTTCACTTTGGGCCGATTCGCATCCTTGAGGTGGACGCTGCGGATGTCCGGCGCGAGCAGTTCGATCGCCTCCAGCGGATCGTCCATGTCGTAGAGCAACATGTTGGCCGGGTCGAAGTTCACCTTCAAATTCGGGCAGTTCAAATCGTCGAGCGTGCGCCGCAACAGCTTCGCCGTTTCTTGTCCGGTCTCGAATGCCACCGTGATGCCAACCCGTGCCGCAAGGTCGGCGACTTGCCCGAGCGTGTCGAGGAACGCCTTCCGCAAGGGATCGCGAACGTCGGGCAGGAACCCGGCATGGAGCATGATGTCCTTGAGGCCCAGTTCGGTCGTTCGCTGCAACGCCCAGCGAAAGCGGTCGAGCCGTTCGGCACGGGTCGCGGGGTCGCCGAACCCACCCGTTTTTTCGATCGTTTGCGGCGAGGTGTAATCTTCGCCGGGGAACCCGAGCATCGTCCCGCTCATCTGGAACCCCGCCGCCAACGCCGCCGCAGGCATCGTCTCACCTTCGTCCCACGACGCATGATGCGGATCGCCACACGCGATCTGCACGACGTCGATTCCGAGCCGATCCAGGAACTGTTTCAGTTCGGGAATGCTCTTCACTTGCAGCGACCAACTGCAAACGCCAATTGCAAGCGGTTCGATAGCCATGTTTCGTTCTCCGTGGAAAAGTTCGTGCAGAGTATCTTCGCGAAGTCGATCGTCCGGAGCCACGAAATTTCCTGAAACGCGAACAAAATATGGCGTCGACTCGTTTATAGGATCTGTCGGAAGATCCATCGCGCCGTCAGACTTTCCGACAGTTTGGGGCCGGTCTGCCAAACGCGATGCGAAAATTTTACGTGCGCAAGATGATGTCTTGCAACGACTTGCGCGAACGATTTGTTTTGCAACAGCGTTTGGCACGATCTCTGCGTTAGATGTCAGGTAACTACAATTCGTTCTGGCTCCATCGCCTGGAGCTTACCTGGGGGTTCGTGGCGGCGTGTTCGCCCACACGTCGACCACGAACCCCCGGTTCGGTGGCCAAATCTTCACCCGATCACGTCTTAAAATGCACGCACAAACCTGCGCATGGCGTCAGCGTAGAGCACGCGGCTCGCGTGCCGTGATAGCCGCAGAGCACGCGGCTCGCTGACGCCTTCCTTCAGCACGCGAGCCGCGTGCTCTACATCACGCGGACGCCTTCAGCACGCGAGCCGCGTGCTCTACATAAAACCTGTAACGAACTGCACAATCATCGGCACGATCATTCTGAACGGTGGCGATTTTAGCCCGATTTCAGAACATTCCGGTTCGGCATGGCATGTGCAGCATAAGTGCAGGATCGTTCCGCGCACTTCGGGGCGGTCGAAGTTCATACGCGAAAAGGAGACACAATGAGTGTGACCACAAAGCCAACCGCGAAGTCGGAGACAACGCTGCTGGACCGCGTCGCGAAATGCGCCCACGAGGGGCACGAGTCGATCAATTCGCGTCTTTTGGAACTCGAAAGTGAATGGACGGCTAGCCGGATGGTGAAAGCCACGCTCGGCATCCTCATTTTTGCAGGCTTTATCCTCGCAACGGTACACAACCCCTATTGGCTGATCCTGCCCGCGATTGCTGGAGGACTCCTCCTCCAATACGTCTTTTGGCGCGGCGGCCTGCTCACAGAACTCTATTGCAAATTCGGCTACCGGAGTGGTATGCAAATCGATGAAGAACGCTTTGCCCTTCGCACTCTCCGCGGCGATTATCGGAACCTTCCGACGGTCGACGAAGTCGAAGACAAAGAGAGTATCGGGCGCTTCGAAGACGAAGGTGGGCCAGCCGTTGAGGCCGCCGAGCAACTTTACGGCCCCCGAGAAGCCGCAACGATCATCGTCGCGGCGGGCAAGGAATTGCGAAAAGACGAAACGAAGTAAATTCTGTCGCGGCTCAGGACGAGCCGCGAAACAATCGAAGATGCGCAGATTGCGCGTCGATAGATTCCGAGAAAATAACGATGAAATTCATGGACGATGAAAAGACAACCGAAGCCAGTCACAAGCCGCGCATCCTCGTCGTCGAAGACCTCGAAGATGCGCGCACGATGCTTCAATTGTTGTTGGCGATTAGCTTGAAATTACCCGTCGATACCGCCGTCGATGGGGCCGATGGCTTAAGAATGCTGACCGATGCACCGTATAGTGTGGTCGTTACCGATTTGCGAATGCCAAACCTCAACGGCATGCAACTGATCAATGAAATTGAACGGCGAAAGATCCCCGTCGCGATCATCGTTACGACGGGGCACGGCAATCAGGCGGAAGCCAACGAGGCGATGGAGCACGGTGCGCACGACTTCATGATTAAGCCCGTCGATCCAGAAAAGTTGATCGCAAAGATTCGCCGCATCTTGCGAGAGAAAGTCGCTACCGCGTAAGCCAGGCGAACGATCGCCGAGCTTACGCTGTTGTTCGATCGTCACTTCTTCGGCGGTGGGGCCGCCTTGATGGGCGCAGGCTTCGCGTCCTTCTTCGGCTTCTTCTTTTCCTTACCCTGCGAATTGTTACCTTTGCCCATTGCACTTACCTCTATTCGGAAACACTTACGTTCTCAGAACCACTACGATGATGCTATCGGTTTATCGGTAGCAAGTCATGCCAAATAGCAACATTTTGCAGCGAATTCGTGCCGAAGCCAGCAGATTTCGCAGCAACATGCCGCATCCCGACGGGTTCTGAAAGGTTGGATATGCAGGCAAAGGCGTGTCAGCCCACTGATCCTGCCACCATCACATGCAACGCGAATGGGTGAAGAGTGCATCATCGAAAATGCACCTCGCACACGACCCTGGACGGCAACGCCGTGAACGATTTCCTCATTGCGTTTTCCTTTTCGTGTGATTCGTGGTGAGTTCGGGGCTGGCGCGATAACGTGTTGCGTTTTGTGGGTTTCC
>JAYVXI010000139.1:0-5598 GCA_043785305.1 Limnoglobus sp.
TTGACTCCACCTCGGGACAGCAATAACTAAAGCTAAATATGTTTCCAGTCCGGGATTCACAACCGTGTGAGCCACCCGGACGGCCGCCGATGGTCGTGCGAATCCACGGTCGGTCCCCCGCAGTCACCCGCCAGGTCTGTTACATGACAAACGACGATACGATCCCCGCAGCCATCGACGAAGCCAAAGTGGATGCCGCCACTCCCGCAACGGAAGAAACCACTTCCGTGGTTGCGGTCGTCGCAACCGATGCGGTCGCCACTCCCGTCGAACCGGAGATTCTCGGTGCGGCTCCCGCAGCGCCTCCCGTGCCGGCACTGCCACCACAACCGGTTCCCGTCGTGCCGCGTGCGCCGCAGTCGCAAGATTTGTCGCGGATCGCACAAGACTTGCAGATTCGCAAAGTCCAAGTCGAAGCCGTGGTGCAACTCCTCGATAGCGGGAACACGGTGCCGTTCATCACGCGCTACCGCAAGGAACAAACCGGCGGGCTGAACGAAGATGGCATTCGCCTCATTCAAGGTCGCATCGATTCGATTCGCCAACTCACCGACCGCAAACAGACGGTGCTGAAGAGCATCGCCGGGCAGGGTCGTCTAACGGATGATCTCACGCAGGCGATCCTCGAAGCCGACCACCCGAAACGGCTCGAAGATCTTTATTTGCCGTACAAGCCGAAGAAGCGAACGCTGGCCTCGGATGCCCGCGAAAAGGGCCTCGAACCGCTCGCACTCGCAATCTGGACTCGCGATTCCGCCGTGGACAAACTCGACGAAGTGCTGCCGGGCATGGTCGACCCGTGGAAGCAACTCCACGATGTCAACGATGTCCTCACCGGTGTGAAGCACATCCTCGCGGAACTCGTCTCGGAAAACTCCAACGTTCGCGGGCCACTTCGGGCGTACATGTGGGACACCGCGATCCTCGTCTCGACCAAAATCGAAACCGTGCCCGAAGGCAAGGGCATCGAGTATCGCGAGTATTACGAGTTCAAGGAACCCGTTCGCAGCATTCCGCCACACCGCGTGCTGGCCGTCAATCGCGGTGAAAAGGAACAGATTCTGCGGCTGCGCGTCAGTGTCGATGTTCCCCGTGCGAAGCTCATCGCCGAAGATAACCTGCCGTTGGCCGACCACCCGAACCAGAAGATTCTGATCGAAGTCGCGACCGATGCCGTCGATCGGCTGATCTTGCCGAGCCTGGAACGCGAAATTCGCCGCGACCTCACGGATCGCGCGCAGGACCATGCGATTCACGTGTTCGCACGCAACTTGCGCGGGTTATTCCTCCAGCCGCCGTTGCGCGGGAAGCGGGTGCTCGCCATCGACCCCGGAATGCGGTCGGGCTGCAAAGTGGCCGTACTCGACGAAACCGGCGTTCTCCTCGAAGATGCCGTCATTTATCCGCACCAACCGCAAAAGCGCAGCGATGAGGCCAAGCGGAAGCTCGAGCAACTGATTCGCAAACATGGCACATCCGTGATCGCGATCGGCAACGGCACCGCGTGCCGCGAGACCGAGCAACTGATCTCAGACTTGATTGCCGAACTCGAAGACGCGCGGATCAACCCAAAGCCGAAGTTGACGGCAGTCGCACCGCTGACCGTCGAAGCAACAGCCGTCGTTCCACCCGAGTCGGCGATGCCTGCGGCCCCGCTGACCACGGTATCAACTACTGCGGCGGAATCGGTCGAGATGAGCACGCACGTCGGCGTCGCGGAGACGGTACTGAGCATCGTCAGTATGCCGGGAGAATCCTCGGTGATGTCCGCGGATGCGATGCCGACGGCGGAATCGGTCACGACCACCGATACCGCGAAACCCGCAGCGAAAACGCCACCACCGCCACCGCTCGTAATTAGCCTCGAAGGCTTGCCCGATGCGCCGACGGACCTCGCGTACGTCATCGTCAACGAGGCCGGGGCCAGCGATTATTCGGCCAGCCCGATCTCGAAGGAAGAGTTCCCGACACTCGATGCCACGACGCGCGGCACGGTGTCGATCGGCCGTCGCCTGCAAGATCCGCTTGCGGAACTGGTCAAAATCGACCCGCAACACGTCGGTGTCGGGTTGTACCAACACGATCTCCGCCCGAAGCACTTGAAGGCGTCGCTCGAAGGCGTCGTCGAATCGTGCGTGAACCACGTGGGCGTGGATGTGAACACCGCGAGCGTGCCACTGCTTCGGCACGTATCGGGGTTGAACCAGTTGGCGGCCCGCGAACTCGTCGAGTATCGCAAAGCCAACGGCCCGTTCAAGACCCGCGAGCAACTCAAGAGCGTGCCGCAACTCGGCGAAGCCCGGTTCACGCAAGCGGCGGGGTTCCTCAAAGTGATCGGCGGCGAAGATCCGCTCGATGTGACGTGGATCCACCCGGAGAGCTATCCGTTAGCCCGGCAGTACCTCACCGACATCGGCTTCAGCCCCGTCGACCTTCTGGATAAGGCGAAGATCGCGCAGATTTGCGAGAAGCTGAACGAGGCGAACCCCGAAGACGTTGCGCGAAAGCTCAACGTCGGCGTGCCGACCGTGCTGGACATCTTTGAAGCGATTGCCCGGCCCGGCCTCGACCCGCGCGAGGAACTGCCACCGCCCGTGTTCAAGAAGGGCATCCTCAAAATCGAAGATGTCACGACGGGCATGGAACTGACCGGCACCGTGTTGAACGTCGTACCGTTCGGGGCGTTCGTCGATATAGGCGTCAAGGAAAGCGGCCTCGTTCACATCAGCCAGATGGCGAACCGCTACATCAAGTCGCCGTACGATGTGGTGTCCGTAGGCGATGTCGTTCACGTGTGGGTGATGGAAGTGAAGGCGGGCGACAAGAAAATCTCGCTGTCGATGATCCCACCCGGTTCGGAACGGAAACCGATGGGCCGTCAGGAGCAGTTCGAGCCACGTCAAGAGCGACCGCCGCAACAGTCGCGGCCACAAGCCCCACGCCAAGAGCGTCAGGAGCAGCGACCCCCGCAACAGGGTCAGGGCCAAGGTCCGCCGCAAGGTGACCGACGTGGACCGCCACAAGGCGGACGCCAAGTTCCTCCGGGCGACGGCGGGCGTCGCTTCCCCGCACCGCGTCAAGGTGGGGGACAAGCGCCACGACCGCAGTTCCCAGCGAATGCGGGTGCGCGAAACATTCCGCAACCATCAGTGCCTGCCGCGCCGTTGCCGCCACGGAAACCGGCCAAGCCACGCGCGCCCGTCAAGCTCACCGACGAGAAGAAGGCGGGCAAAGCCGCGCTGAATACCTTCGCCGAACTGTCGGCGTTCTTCACAAATCGCACCGAACCGGACGTGAAGCCGATCGACGCGACAACCGCACCCGAATCGAACGCGCCCGATGTTGCCTCCGCACCATCGGACACCCCGCCTACTAATATGTAGTATCCGCGACAGTTCGCATCGCTCGCCGATTCTGACACTGAGGCTTTCTTGAATGTCTGCGAATGATCCGACAACACCCGACTCGTCGGCATCGAACCCGGCGCAAAAGACGGTCCCGAGCAAACGGTTGAACCCACTGGTACCCGGTGGGTGGGCGGCGGCGATATTGCTCGTTTTGATCGTCGTCTGTTTGCTCGTTTTTAACGCGCCGAACCGGATTTCCGTTTCGGAGTTCTATCAGCTCGTCGATGCCGGACAGATCAAAGTCTTCAAGCTGATCGGCACCGAACGGGCGGTGGGCGAAGTCCGCGACCCGACCGGTGAGATGGCGAAAACCATGCGGCTGACCGGCGGGCAGTTTTCGTTCGTACTGCTTCAAACCGACGACCAATATCGTTTGGTCAAGCAGATCGAAGACGCCGACGAGAAACATCGCGCGGAACTGAAAAAAACAAATCCGAACGATACAACCGAACGAGTCCGCATCTCGAAAGACGAAGAACAACTATCGTACCTCGGGCCACTACTCTGGGCGTTCTTGCCGCTGATCGTGTTCGTACTGTTTTTCGTGTTTTACGTGCTGCCACGCATTCGCGAACCGGGCGGCAGTGGCTTCCTGAACAACTACATTCGCAGCCCCGCTCGCCGTTATGAAAAGGGAAAGGCGCGTACGACATTTGAAGATGTTGCAGGAATGGATGCCGCGAAACGCGAACTGCAAGAGGTCGTCGATTTCCTGAAAAGCCCCGACAAATTCACGCGACTCGGTGCCCAAGTACCGAAAGGCGTGCTGCTCGTCGGCCCGCCCGGCACCGGCAAAACGCTTCTAGCGAAGGCCGTCGCAGGTGAAGCCAACGTGCCGTTCTTTAACATTAATGGCTCCGAGTTCATCCAGATGTTCGTTGGCGTCGGTGCCAGCCGCGTTCGCGACTTGTTCAAAACGGCGAAGGAAAATTCGCCGTGCGTGATCTTCATCGATGAGATCGACGCCGTGGGACGGATGCGCGGCGCGGGTGTGGGCGGTGGGTCCGACGAACGCGAACAAACGCTCAACCAAATTCTCAGCGAGATGGACGGCTTCCAGCCCACCGAGACGGTGATCGTACTCGCGGCGACGAACCGGCCCGACGTACTCGATTCCGCGTTACTGCGGCCGGGTCGCTTCGATCGGCACGTGACGATCAATCGCCCGACCTGGCAGGGACGACTCGCGGTGTTGAAAGTCCACATTCGCAATAAGCCAATTGCCGACACGGTCGACCTCGAACGGATCGCGCGTTCGATGATCGGGATGAGCGGCGCGGACCTTCGCAACCTGTGTAACGAGGCCGCATTGGTCGCCACCCGCAACGGCAAAAACAAGATCGAGCAGGACGATTTCGATCAAGCCGCCGACCGCGTTCGCCTCGGTGCGAAACGCGAAGAAGCGTTCGGCGATGTCGAGAAAAAACGCACCGCCTACCACGAAGCGGGTCACGCGCTGTGTGCGTGGCTCGAACCGAAGGCGGCTCCGATCGAGCGAGTATCGATCGTTCCTCGCGGTCGTGCGGGTGGCTTCACGCTGTTCCAACCCGACGAAGATCGCGTCGATCATTCGCTCAGCGAACTGATGGCCGAACTCGTCGTGGCGATGGGCGGTCGCGCTGCGGATCGTCTCGTTTTCGGCGAGCCGATGAGCGGTGCGATCGGCGACTTGAAACACGCCACCCGGATCGCGCGAATGATGGTCACGCAGTTCGGCATGAGCGATAAACTCGGGCCGGTGTCGTATCGTGCCGGCGAAGAACACGTGTTCCTCGGCAAGGAAATCGCCGAGTCGCGCGACTTCAGCGAAGGCACCGCACGCATCATCGACGAAGAGATTCAGCGGATCCTATTCGAGACGGAAGCTCGTGCCACAAACTTGATTTTGAAGAATCGCGACGACCTCGACCTACTGGCAAATAAGTTACTCGAACTCGAAGAAATCGATCGCGAGATGGTCGATCAATTGTTGCGAAAAGGCACGCCAAACGCCGAGCATCACGGCGGAAAAACGATGTCGGAAACACCGCCACCGGACCTCGGCAAATCGAAACTCGCATTCGGCGGAGCGTGATTACCGTGGCCACGGTAATCACGCTTAGGAACTGTCCGAAATTAACTTCCCGGATTGGCTTTTTTGGCACGTGGTTTCTTGGTAACCTGGGGTAGTTATGATCCTCCGGATGTTGCT
>JAYVXI010000140.1:0-16847 GCA_043785305.1 Limnoglobus sp.
GACGGTGGTCTTGTTCCGAATCCGCATGACCCACGAATCCGCATCGGTCGAATCCAGATGGAGTTCCTCGGCGTGCGGGTGCTTCGTGCGCAGCAGCACTTCGTCCCGGCGGACGGTGGCGACCTCGGCTTGTCCGAACCCCATTGCCAGAGCCAGCGCCATCAAGCAACGCTCCCACGGTGTGGCATAGGCCCAGAGTGTGGCGAGTTCGGGTTGCTTGTACGTTGCCACCCGAACCGGGCCGGACTTCTCCGCGATCTTTTTCACCCGCACGGGCTTGACGGCGTAGTCGCGGGGCTTCTCCCACTGGAACTCGTCGGAGTCGTGCAGCCAGTTGATGAAGACTCGAAACTCCTTGATCACAGCCGTGGCGTAGCTCCCACTGATCGGCGTGTCGGTTGGCTTCCCGCCCGGCGACTTCTTGAAGGGTCGGGCGGCGATCACTTCGAGTAGGGTCGTGATCTTGGCGAGTTTGTTCAGGGTGGCAAGCCGCAAGTCGGGCATGTGGTCGGCGCAGAACTCGATCTGGTCGATCTTGACCTGACCCCAGTCGGTGAGCCGCGACTTGTCGCCGATGAGGTAAAAAGGGTTCTTGCGCACTGCCGCGACGTAAGCTTTAATCGCTTCATGCAGCGTGTGCGAGCCACCCGATTCGAGGAGTTCTCGACCCATCGAGATGTACTTCTCGGCTTCCTGCCGCCGAAGGCGACCGCCTTCTTCCTCACTGGCCTTGTCACGCATCGCCAATCGCACGCCTGGGACGATGGCCTGCCAGTCGGCAAGGATGCCGACCGCGATGTCTTGGAATTCACCGGCCTCGATCTCGACGGAGATACTCGATTCGCCCGCCGCGACCTCGGTGGCGATGCCCAAGCCGACCTCGTCCCAGATGACCGGCTCGCCCATCTCACGGGCTAAGGTTGCGGAGTGCTTCCACAGGCTACGGATCATGGCGACCCGCTGGACGGCGGCGCTCTCATCCCGTCCGAGGAAGAACTTGTGCTGCTGGTTCGATCCCGATTTCTTGTACCCGACGAATGCGAAATAGCGACCGTCATCGAGTTGCTTGAGTTCCTTCATGGCGCGTCCCCTTTCCCCATACACGCCGGTCGAATCGGTGTCTCGGAAACTCGAAGGGGGGTTGGCCTGATTTCAGACCAATTTCAGACCAGTTCAGAGCAAAATGGGGATTCGTGGAGGTGTCGAAATTGACGTAAACCCAACGAAAAAAGCCACTTGCGAAGATTCGCAAGTGGCTTTTTAGTGGAGGCGCCGGGAATCGAACCCGGGTCCCGTGGCACTTCAATGCTGGCGTCTACGTGCGTAGTCCGTCTATTCTTGGGGCCAACCGTAAGGCCGCCCCACGTTTGCTCGCCCAGACTCCGGCTGACAGGGTTCTGGGTAAACTATCGGCCAGTTTTTTTAGCAATCACCGCCACCGAGGCGAACCGGTTGCCCAATTCTCAGGTGATCGCGAGCCTGACTTGGCGTCCGCATGGCAATCTTTCAGGCGAAGACTGACAAACGGGGCTTGAAGTAAGTGTTACCTTACGCAGCCAAAGAGAACTGCGTTTCTGCAGTTATCATTTGATCGGATTTTTACGAGGCCAACCGATCAACCTCGGCACGCAACCAAACACCTCAACTGCCCGGTCGATACCAGTTCGCCCCCGGGTGCTTCCTAGCAATCGAACTATACACCGGGCAACCAGTTCCGACAAGCCCATGAGGCTTTCACGTAGTGAATAAGGGAACCCAGTTCTGGTGGCCACTCGGCTTCACGTGTTGACTCGATATCGCATGATGTTCGAGAAACGAATCACGTATCGCCCTCGGCTATATTGCTTGATTCCACGAAACCACTGTGCATTCGGGCTGACTCTGCTTCTTCGGCAGCGGAATAAATCCCTGGATCGCCGTCCATTGGGCGATATGGTTCATAACCCTTCCACTCGTGCCATCGCGTCATCCCAACTCGCCGCCTCGACGCTCCAGATTATCGTGGAATCTGCTTCAACAACCGATCGAGCCGAGCGATTAATGATTGGGAAGAAACTGCCATCGCTCCAAGCTTCGTGCCGCACGAAAACCTCCATTTTCAATCGGTTCATTACTGAATTCAAGAAACTAAATGCGATCAAGGCCCAGCAGGGATTGTTCAGACATAACGAAAGCGTCATCGACCCGATTCCATTCGACTCCTGTGAAACTATGAACTTTCCATACGATACCGACCCATTCCGTTACACGCCCATCACAGGGGAAGCGAAGTAGACCAGATGCCCGGATTGGCCAACCGAGAAATCGTCGCGACCACACCTCCGCCCGCGTCTTGGCGATCATGGAACCAGCTGCCAGTACGAACATTCTGCTGATATCAGCGGGTGGGGGAACCATCTCATACCGTTTGTCGTCCACGACATACGCGAGTGCCCCGATGTTCCAAGGGTGGTAGTGGATCGACGACGCTCGATCCCTCACGGCCATTTCAAGCACAAGATGCCAGATTAGAATTGAGGATGGCCAAGGCGGTTGCGGTCCATACATCTTGGTGCCCCCGATATGCATATGAGTTAAAACTGTTCGTCAGGGCTTTGTAAACGATCTGTCGCGAGGACACAGCAATCAAAGCGTCCACCGTCTTACCATTTATCCGAACTCTGTGGCGACCTCGATAACGGCGGACACAAAATCTTTCGCCGCATTCCCGACCAACGTAAACTCGACCATTGGCCCAGTGCAAGTGGCTCGGATGAAGAACCGATCTTCAAACTCGCTGTCTTTAACCACCCGAACGACTGCTCCTCCGAACGTGCCGATCGCCATTTCGGCAAATTCTGCCCGGTCGGCGTAAGTTTGAAGGAACTCTGCCAACTCGCCGACCGCACTGGGGCCAGACAACTCGAAGTGGAAGCACCACGTGGGCGATTCAATGCATAATAACCCACCTCCTTCGGGCAAGCTCAGCACCTCTACTGTGAAGTCACCGGCCATTCCCGAAGCACTGAGGCCGTAGCTGTTTGAGTCTTCCACCATGTGTCGCCTCTGATGTCTGACAGATGTTTTTTCTTACACATAAAGAATTTCACTCCCAACCCAACATTATCCATGCGAATCGTGGCCGAGCGATTCCCATGTGTGGATGGCCCATTCGCGGTCGGCTTCGTTGGAAATATAGACGTTGCACGTGGCGAGGTGACCCTCGGCGGCGACCACGCCGCAGACGCGCCAACCGGCGCGACCATCCTCGGTGTACGGGCCGAAAACCGCGTCGCCCACGACGCTGCCGTTCTGCAATCGCGGCAAGGCCTCGCCGGTCGGCAGGTTATTTCGTCCCGCAGACACGGCATCGCGTGCGGAGAGGTCCGCGCCCATCGCGAGGTCGCGGAACCAGACCGTTCGCGTGTCGTTCCAGGCGGTCCAGGTCGTGCCGTCTTCGTTGCGGCTGATCGCGAAACTGCCGGGAATTTCGATGTGCCAACCGCCGGTGAGGGGCACGCTGATCGGCGCACGGCGATAGCCGATCTCGGCCGCCGATTGCCCTTTCGCTTTCTGCGCGATCTCGGCTTTAAGTTCGTCGGACACTGGCTCGACGGTAAACTTTAACGTGTCATTTTCGATCGCGGCAACCACCGCCGCCCACTCGGTCCACGGCAGTTCGGCCTGCGGATCGAGCGAGTGCGCGTTCGCTAAGTCCGATGCGATTTGATCGACGAGTTCGCCTTCGATGTCGGTTAACGGTGCGCGCCACGGGAAATCGAGCCAGAGATCGGTGAGTGCGCGGCGTGCGAAGAACGTCGCGTTCAGGTCGGGTTCCCACCACGGGAAAAACTCGATGCCACGGTCGGGGTCCGCACTCACTTCGCGGAGCCATTCGACGGGCTTCGGGCCGAGCGGCGTCAGCACCGGCCCCGCGTGGCGGAACTTCGGCTGGCGCGGCATCCCGATCGCGTAGATGCCCGCTGCCGTCGACCCATCGCGCAGTGCCGTCGTGCAGGTGGTGCCGAGCCAGTGCAGGAAGTGGCGTTCGAGGCGGCCGCGATCTTCGGAAACGAAGTAGCGTGCGGGGTCGTGGTTCGCGTCGGGTTCGTCCCAGTCGAATTCAAAGTCGGCGGCAATTTGCTTGAACAACGCACAGACGTGTGCGTGATAACCTGGCCCAGCCGGCGAAGTGCGCGTCGTTGCTTTGACTTTGCCCGAGCCGCCAATGCGAATTTCGACGGGGTCCGCCACGGGATGCAGCAGCACTTGTAATAGCGGTTTGTCTTCGGCATCGCGAACGAGCCGCGTGTCGAGGACGGCATCGCCAACGGCTTCAAACCAGACAGCAGCCCGCGCCAGCCAATCGCGCGCCTCAGTCAGCGTCACGCGGTGTTCGGGTCGCAAGTGCCCAACGAGCGATAGTCCAACGGCCATGCCGGTTCCCCTCCGTGTGAATACCACAGATTAGGAAACGCCCCGACAACCGTTTCGACAAGTGCGAGGCATCAGATCTTGTATTCGTATCCTTCACAAACATACACCAGCGAGCGACACGTCGTCAGCGTGCCGTGAATACTCGAGAAGACTTCTACGGCACCTTACATCGAGCGAGCATAGGATTTTACCCCTTCAGCATTTCGTCGTGCTTCATTCCGCTCGGTGGCAGGTCGGCTTTGCGGCAATTGGCGAGTGCGGCACGTGCGCCGGAGATCTGGTCTGCGTCGTTGTCTTCCCACTCGATGCTGACGGCCCCGTCGTAGCCGACGCGGTTGAGCTCGATGAAAATCTCTTCGAGGCTATTTGCATCGCGAGCCGTACCGGCTGTAACGAACTTCCAGCCGTTGGTCCAGTGGCCCATACTCCGGTGGCCACCAAGGCGACCGCCGCGGCAATGTTCGCGCTCGACTTGCACGCCCTTCACGTGGGCGCAGTGGATGTAATCTTTGAACTCGCGAATGAACTGGATCACCGAGACGTTCTGCCATTCGAGGTGGCTGCCGTCGAGGTTGAAGCCTACGGTGCCTTCAAAGCCCGCACGATTCATGTGGTTGATGTAATCGCTGGCGCTCTCAAGGTCGCCCATCGCGCGTTCGCTCGGGTGACATTCGAGGTCGAACGTGACACCGTACTGTTTGCACATGGTCCAGATCGGGCCGAAGCGTTCGACGATGAGTTCGAGTGCGACTTCGCGGACGTCGGCGAGTGCGTAGCCTTCGATTTCGGACGGTAGTGGTGGGAACAAGAACCAGTGGCTCCAGCAGTTGGCGGGCGAGCCGACGAAGCCGGGGAGCGCGACCTTGCGGCCCTGAATTTTGCTGAGGTGACCGGCATAGCGAACGCAGGCTTCGAGGTCTTTCTTCGCTTCGGCATGAACGAGCGTCGCGACTTCGGGCGGGACGTAATACGGGTCGGTTCGCGTCGGGTTGTTACCGGCAGCGCGCCACGCTTTGTATGCCGCTTTCGCGGCCCCTTTGCCACTACAGAAATTCAACGTCTTGGCGCTCGGTTCGTCGCCGAGAATCTGCCCCTGCAAGTGGCTCGCCACGGTGAAGATTTCGAGGCCGTGCGCCTGTGCGAGCGCCACCCGCTCGCGGGCAAACGCGGCCGCGCCTTCGTCGGTATCGCAGCGGCGCAAGTCGAGTTCCCACGAGGCTTCTTCCCAGCCATCGAAGCCCGATTCTTTAACGAACTGAATCCACGGCGCTTCGGGCACGTTGCCGAACTGCCCGCGAACGAGGCCGATCTGGTGGAAGCTACCATTGCCATTCTTGTGCGTCGGCGTCTGATGGAAACCCATAAGGAGAAGACCTCGAAAGTAGGAAGGAAACCGCAACAGGTTAACAGAGATTAAATGTATGTGCCGAAGCGTTTTCGTTTAGCCGCGCCGCGTAGTCTTCGGAGCGAAGCGCGGACTCGGTGTATCGTAGAGTATCGCGAATGTTATGAGATTTCGCGCCCCGCGCTTCGCTACGCAAAGCCTTCGCGGCGCGGCTAAACGGGGACAGTACTCAAATCGCGCGTTTGCCGTCGAATCAGGTATCGTAATCGCCGCTCGTCCACGGTGGCCAGAAGCACATGACATCGCCTGGCTCGACGATCACCGCCCAGTCTTCGCCCGGTTCCTCGGGGGGGCGAGGTATGAATCCGAACTCCACGCCGAACATCTCGATACGGAACGGTGCCACCTTGATTCGCTGATATTTTAACGGGCCGAGCGATGCGAGCAATGCGTCCCGACGTGCCATTCGTGCCGGGGCATCGAGCGTCACCCGCGGGCCGAGGTCGTCGATCGTGGCCGACTGAAGTTTCCCCGCCTTGTCGAAGATGTAAAGGGCGATGAATTCTTTGCCCGTACCGGGCGCATCCAATTCCTCCGCGACGAACGGTATCGTCAGGAAGAACTGTCGCCCATCGGCCAGACGCCCCACGTATTCGGCGTGGTAGTCGTCGTGGTTGAGTGCAACCGTCTTCGGTGGGCCTTTTGCCATCTGTTTTTCAACCGGTAGGGACAATTAGAATTTTAATGTACGAGCAAACCACAATCGTTACGGCATCAGCACGCCGGCGACGGCGGCGTTGACGAGCGTGGCGAGGAAGCCGCCGAGGAGTGCGCGGAAGCCGAGGCGGGCGAGGTCGCCGCGGCGTTCTTTGGCCATCGCGCCGATGCCGCCGATCTGGATGCCGATCGAGCTGATGTTCGCGAAACCGGTCAGCGCATAGGTGGCAATTGCGTACGAACGGGTCGACATTCCGGTGTCGGTACCGGGCTTGAACAGCTTCGTCATCTGATCGAACGCGATGAACTCGTTGCCGACGAGTTTCACGCCGAGAAGCTGTGCGACCTTCGGCACATCGGCGGCATCGACGCCGAGGATGTGCGCGACCGGCGCGAAGACGTACGAGAAGAACGCTTCGAGCGACCACGACGCATTGAAGTAGCCGATGCACGCATTCGCGAGCGCGATCAGTGCCAGGAACGCGAGCAGCATCGCAACGATGTTGATCGCGAGTATCATGCCTTCGGATGCCCCGGCGGCGGCAGCATCGATCACGTTCGCGTGCGGTTTGTCGTTGGAAATGGTCACGTCGCCGCGCGTCTCGGGTTCTTCGGTTTCGGGGTAGAGAATCTTCGAAATGTACAGCCCGCACGGCGCGGCCATCACGCTCGTGGCGAGGATCGACATCGCGGCATTTGGGATGCCCGCCTTGTTCATGATGTCGATGTAAATCGCCATCACGCCGCCCGCGATCGTCGCCATGCCGCCGATCATGATGGCGAGCAGTTCGGACTGCGTCATCCTGGCGACGTACGGTTTGACGATCAGCGGCGCTTCGGTTTGGCCCATGAACACGTTCGCCGCCGCCGAGAGACTTTCCGCGCCGCTCACGCCCTTTTTGCCCATCAGCAAGACCATCCATTTGGCGAACACCCAGACGACCGATTGCAAAATCCGCAGGTGATACAGCACGCTGAATAGCGATGCCACGAAGATGACGGTACACGTGAGCGTGATGAGGAACGGGATGCCGGTATTCGCGCCGAACGCGCCGTCCATCGCTTTGTCGCTAGAGAGCGGGCCGAAAAGCTTACTGCCTGCCTTGCTATACTCGACGCCTTTCGTGATGACATTGCCCGCGAACTCGAAGCCATCGCGGACGCGATCGACCTTCAGAATGAGCACCGCCAGCGAGAGTTGCATGAGGATGCCCGCGATCACCACGCGGCGATTGATCGCGCGGATGTCCCGCGAAAACAGGAACGCCACGGCGATGAGCGTCGGTACGCCGATCAGTGCCCGCATTCGCGGATCGGTAATCGCGTAACTCGCAGCGAACAGCGCAGCGATACCAACTGCAATTGCGGCGCGAAGCGAAAATTTCATGGGTGTACTCGGGGGACGGGTGGTTCGGAATCTCTCACTTACCGATCGCGTTCAACAGGCTTTCTTCGTCGCGCGGCAGCGACCATGCGGACAGATTCAGTTCGAATTTCGCCGCGTCTTTCGGCTCGGGTAGCCGCAAGATTGCGGACCAACCGCCGCCCGCTTTCGGCACGAACTGCCAGACGGTATCGGGTGGCCCGGCCGTCAGCATCAGCACCATCGCGCGGTTGCCATCGGGTAGCACGAGCTTCGCGCCGATGGCGGGTGCCGCGGGTTCGCTGCCCTTCCAATTGATGGTCAACTTCGTGCCACTCGGTGCGTAAATGCGCGGCTCGCCGTTCGTGCTACCGGCGTTCAGCCACGTCGTTCGATTCGCGGGAACTTCGGCGAGTATCCGTCGCGAAATGCCCGATGCCACCGAGGCTTTGATCGGCACGGGAGTATCCGCGATGACGATCTCGCCCTTCTCGGTGTCGTTGTCAACGCGGTAGCGGAACGTCGGGTTTCCGCTGATATCCAAGGTATAACTATCGAACTGCACGTGGCGTGGGCCTTGGTAGATTTTTTCGAGTGGCACCGGCGAACCGTACGAATAATCGCTGGCACGCTTGGCGAAGTCGGGTACCTTGCGGCTACTCGTGAGGCCCCACGGGTTGCCTTGCGGCGCGTTGTAAAACTTCGGCCCGAGCAGCTTTGCGGGTGCCCCACCGCGATTGTCCCACACCGGTGAGGCATCGAGGAAGTTGCCTTCCCAGGCGTAACTGAGGCGACACTGTTCGGCATCGAACACCGCGTTCACGCCACCGGGATAGCCGATGGCAATCGCCTTCGTTCCGGCCCCGTCGGGCATGAAGGTTCGCAGCATCTCGGGGCGATTCGTGACCTTCAAAATCAACCCTTTCGGCGGTTCCATCCCGGCGGGTAACGGCAGCCCTGGCCCGAGCGAAAAGTACGCCCAGAGTGCTTCGATTTGCGCATCCGCGTTGCCGTTGAGAATGCCCGCAAATGCGGAGATGCCGTTGTTGAAGTTCTGCGGCATCCGCGTTCCCGGCGTGATGCGTTGCGGGTTGTGCATCCAGCGCGAGTTCCATTCGAGGCGGACCCGTTCGGCGGTGCGTGCGAGGTCCGGCCCGCGTGTGCCACCACCGACGAACCCGCTAATGTCGTGGCAGCCGATGCAGCCGAGGCCTTCTTTCCCAGCGAGTTTGCGGCCCGCATCGACTTTTGCCGACGTGTATTCGACCTTCGCAGTCGAAGAATCGGGGACGGTGCCTTCGGCGTGCGCGAACGCTTCGGGCAGGTGGCCGACGTTGCCTTCGCCGTATTGCGGCATCCGCACATTCATCCACGGTCGCGCCCGACCACCCTGAACGAGTACCGATTTCAGCCAGCTCGTTTTCGACTTGTGCCCGATACTCGTGAGACGCGGCGGTTGCACATCGTCGGCATTCTCGGCATTCTCGAGCTTCTTCATCTGGTCGCCGAGTTCGGTACCAATGCCACCCTCGCCGTCGCGCTGGTGGCAGTTGAGGCAGTTGAACCGCTTGAGTGCGGTGCGAACCTGGTACGCACTGGAGACGGCGTTCGCGGTTTGCGAAGTGAGGAACGCGGCAATTGCTGAACGCTGTGCCGCATCGAAGGCATACACCGGCGACTTGTCGGCAAGCGGTTTTTCGCTCAGGCAGCCGCTCGTCGGCTTCGTCCGCACGGTAGCCAACCCGATTACTGCGGCGCTCGGTAGCGCTTTACCACCTACTTCGACGGTGTGGCAATTCGTGCAACCCTTTTGCGTCAGCAACCGTTTGCCGATGTCACGCCATTGGTCGCCTACCTTCAATTTGTCGAAAGCAGCCTTTTCCAGTTTCGGCGCGAATGCCGACGGCGCGAGTTTCGGCGTCGGCACTTTCATGCGGTCGAGGGTGTCGTCGGTGGTGCGGCAAAGGTGCCTCGCGAGGTCGCGGGCTTCTGTGGCGTTCAGCGTCATGTTCGGCATTCGGCCATGCGGATTCGTCTTCAACGGGTCGAGCAAGTAGGCTTGCAGTTCCTCCGGTTTCGTTTTGCTACCCAATGCGCCGAGCGAGTACAGCGATTGTGCGCCGGTGCTCGTGCCGAGGCCGTAGAAGGTGCCACGCGCATCGGTCGCGGTCGGCTTGTCGTCCTCGTCGTCTTCGGATTTCTTCGCGGTGGCCGCCAGTTGTTTGCCGTGGCACGCCGCACATCCCGTGGTCGTGAACAGCTTCTGCCCGTTCGCGATGCTCTTTGAATATTCGTTGGAAACCGAAGGCATCCGCGTTTCCGCCATCGGCCCCCCGAGCGACGTGAGGTACTGCACCACGGCATAGCGTTCGGATTGGCCCGTGGCATCGTCGGCGAACAGCTTCGGCATCGTCGTGTGCGGGCGCAGTTTCGCGGGGTCGGCGAGCCACGCATCGAGCCAACCGGGGTACACTCGCTGGCCGATGGCGCTCAGGTTCGGACCGCGACGATCGACGAACGCTTTCGCTTCATCCGGGCTGACAGCGGCATGACACTTCACGCACGCATGTTCCTCGAACAGGAACCGACCGCGATCGTAAGCATCGATTTGCGTATCGGCGGCAACATTCGCGGTGTGGCCGAAGAAGAAATACGGCACCGGCTCTTGGCGAAACCCCGGCCCTTGCCAGAGCAGTTCGATGCGGTGCGCGTCTTTGCCCGTGAGTTCATAAGTGGCGGTGAAGCGCAAAATCTTCGCGGGAAGTGGCAACTCCGGGCCGACGTGGATCGCTTCGCCGGTGGCATCGCCTTTCACATCGAGTGCCTTGACAACCTCCTCACCATCGGACAGCGTCACGTTCAACGTGCCATTCGAGGCGCGGGCCGCAAAGGTGTACTTTCCCTGCGTGACGATCTGAATGTACCCGCTCCAGACGATCTTGCTCGCAGTCGGCTCGCCCGCCGGTATCGTGATGCCGACACCCGGGACGATTTGGGTGACGGTGCCCGTCATCGTCAGGCCGGGTTTCAGATCTTTCCGCTCGACCGCAAAACCGGTCGTGGCCAGCGCGAGCAAGGTTACGGCAGCAAGGGTATGTCGGTTCATGCGGTATGGGTGCCGGTGGGAGTCGCAGTTTCGCTGTAGAGGATAGTACGATTATGCGGACGGCAAACGAGATCGCAAGTCGAATCGGCCATCGCCGAGATTCAGTAGAGAGTGTATCTGTTACTGTATTCCCGCGGATCGTTTAACCCATCGGAGGAATGTGCGTGTTCGATCTCGCTAAAGTGCAAACTGCGATTCAAACGGCCGGTATCGACGGCTGGCTGATGTACGATTTCCGCGGCAGCAACATCCTCGCGCAGCGGGTGGTCGGCCTCACGGAGAAGAAACTCTCGCGGCGCTGGTTCTACTTCGTGCCCGCCACTGGCGAGCCGAAGAAGCTGGTTCACGCGATTGAACCGGCCGCGCTCGATAGCCTGCCGGGCAGCTCGAAGACGATCTATCGCACGTGGCAAGAACTCGAAGAAGGGGTCTGCCAAATCATCATCGGCATGGGCCGCGTGGCGATGGAGTATTCGCCGCGTAACGGCAACCCGTACGTTTCGCGCGTCGATGCCGGGACCGTCGAACTCGTACAGTCGTACGGCCCCGTTGTCGTCTCTTCGGGCGACCTCATCCAGCAGTTCGAGGCGACGTGGGACGACGAACAAGCGAAGTCGCACTTCGAGGCTGCCAAGCACACCGATTCTGCGTATGGCGTGGCGTTCCAGTTCATCGCCGATGAGATTCGTGCGAAGGGCCAGACGACTGAATGCACGGTGCAGAAGCGGATCATGGAGCATTTCCACACGCATGGCCTCACGACGTACAGCCCGCCGATTGTCGGCGTCGGCCCGCACTCCGGCGACCCGCATTTTGAGCCGCTACCCGAACGCGATTCCCCGATCCGCAAGGGCGATTACGTGCTGATCGATCTGTGGGCCAAGATGAACCGCCCGCGTGCGGTCTATAGCGATCTCACGCGCGTGGCCTATGTCGGCGAGACGGTACCGGAAAAGTACGCGAAGATTTTCGACATCGTTGCCGCCGCCCGCGACGCGGCGATCAAGAGGGTGAAGGATGCATTCGCCGCCGACGAACCACTGATGGGTTACCTCGTCGATCATGCGTGCCGCGAAGTGATCGAACGTGCGAAGTACGGGGCGAATTTCACGCACCGCACCGGCCATAACATCGGGCAGGAAGTCCACGGCAACGGTGCCCATATGGACGGCCTCGAAACCCGCGAAGATCGCTGCGTGATCCCCCGCACCTGCTTCAGTATCGAACCGGGAATCTACCTGCCGGAGTTCGGAGTGCGTTCGGAAATCAACGTCTACATCGACGCCGAACGTGCGGTTCACGTAACCGGTGGAGAATTGCAAACCGCCGTCTACACTATCATCGTTTGACGATCGCGTTTTGTAGCTGGAGCCTGTGACCCCGGTCTTTGTAGTTACAGAACCGGCCTCACAGAGGCCAGCTACAAAACCGGACTCACTACATCTGCCGGGAGATCCTGCTGTTTACGAGTGGCGCGAGATTCACTTCCGCCGTCGCAATCGGAAGGAACTCCCGTTCCTTCCGAATCGCCCGTGAGCGACGCCGTTGCAACACGGCGTCGGCGACGATAATCGCCACTGCTACCCAGACGCACGCCAGCGCCGCCCAATCGTACCATTGCCGCGTTTCGTTCAACACGAGCACGGCAATCAGCAATTGCACCGTCGGCGAGACGTGTTGAATGAAGCTGATCGCGAGCAATTCCAACCGCTTCAAAGCAATCGCGAACGCGACGAGCGGAACGACTGTGACTACGCCGCTGAGCGCGAGCAAACCGTTGAGCCGCAGATCGGGGCCGAAACTGCCGGTGCCGATGGCGCTGAGGTAAACGAGGTAGGCCGCGCTGAACGGTAGCAGAATCAGCGTTTCGCCCATGAGGCCGGTGGCGCTATCGACGGGCGTCACTTTCCGCACCAAGCCGTAAAAGCCGAACGAGATCGTCAGCGACACCGCGAGCCACGGGAACGACATTGCCGCAATCGAGGGGATCAGGATGGCGATAGCTACGATCGCGAGTGCGGGGTAGTGGGCCGGGCGGAGCTTTTCGCCGAGAAAGACCGTGCCGAGGAAGGCGTTCACCAACGGCATCATGAAGTACCCGAGGCTCGCTTCGGCAACGTTGCCGTGAACGACCGCGTAGATGTACAGCAGCCAGTTGAGCGCGAGTAACCCTGCGCTCAACGCGAGAATCAACATCAGTCGACGCGATCGCAACAGTGCAACGACTGCTTTCCAGTTACCGAGATACGTCGTCAGAATCGCGAGCACGCCGATCGACCAGACGATGCGGTGCGCGAGAATTTCCTGTGCGGGCACGTGGCGAACGAACAGGAAGTAAAGCGGGATCAGCCCCCACCACGTATACGCGATCAACCCGAAGAGATACCCAGATCGCACGCTCGCCGTCGAAGAATCGGACACCGCTACACCTACCTTTTACAAGGCTCTGAATACGCAAATCGCGACCGATACATACGGACTCGCAAGGTTTCAGATAGTATAGGTTGAGGGGAGTCTCCGGTATGCTGTCCGAGCAAAACATCGAAGCTGAACTCAGTTATGCTTATTTGCATGCTGTTGCGTCGCGAGCCGGATTTTCGTGCGAGTACCGCAATCGCCATTTAGACGGCGCAGGAGTCGATGCGACAATTACGGTCGCTTTCTCGCCCCCGATTCTAAGTTGTCGTACGTTCCGGTCGATGTGCAATTGAAGGCAACATATAAAACCCTACCGGAAACGAACGAGCGATTCTCGTATTCCCTTGAGTTGCCTCATTACAACAAGCTGCGTATTACCACCGTCGGTGCTTCCAGGGTACTGGTCGTTTTGAGGTTGCCGAGCAACCCGGAAGAGTGGTTGAAAATCAGCAAGGAATCGCTGATCGCCCAACGATGTGCGTATTGGGTCAGCCTGTACAATGCACCGGAAGTTTCAGACCAAAAGTCGCGTACAATATACATTCCCACAGCGAACATTCTGTCGCCGGATGGGCTAACCCAACTGATGACGCGGTTCTCTCGTCAGGAGGTCATTCCCTATGAACACGAATGACCTGCAAGCCGATATTGCCAAACTCGTTACCCCGCGTGCCCTCAGTGCGTATGCGGAGGGGCTAGGTTGGTCGAAAGTCGATGGAGTCATCGGGTTGATCTCGGCCTACCGGAGTCCGCTGTCGAACAGTCGCCAAATCATCATTCCGAATGATGCGACACTGGACGATTATGCGGAGAGGGCATCCGAAGCCGTGAATCGTCTGGCCGCGTTCGAGGGCCGCTCGCCTCAAGACATTCTCAATCATGTCGTACTACCACCCTCAGACATGATTCGCTTTCGGGAAATCAGCCCCGAGGCCGAAGCGGGCGATGTGACACTCGAACACGGTATGCGAGTTCTCGAAGGCGCGAAACGGTCGTTGCTTGCGACCGCTCACAGCGTGGCAGTACCGCAAGCGTATCACCCACGACTCTCACGAGAAGATGCGAAACAGTTCTTGTCCCGCTGCCGGATGAGTACCGCACGCGGTAGTTTCGTCTTAACGTTGGCGTGCCAACTGGACTCGACGGTCGCAATTCCTGGGATGGAAGCCATTCCGTTTACGCGCCGCGTCACGTCTCTCTTTACTGACACGTTAATCGCGCTAGACCGTTCCGTTCAAACGGGCAAGGCAGATGACCTGTTGGACCCTGTCAAATCTCCAGGTGTGAGCGCGAATTTTTGCGAAGGTCTATCCATGATGCGGCCGGATGGGGATCGCTCCACACTAACGGTTTCGGCAGCCTGGTCGCGCTCACTACTACCGAATGCGAAAAATCCGAATCTTCAAATTGTGTTGCGTCAAGAACTGTTCGGAGTTGCGGAAGAACTGGCACCGCGCCTGCGATCCGTGCCTCAACCGAAATCCGGCTGGTTTTTCGGCTACGTGAAAGAACTATGCGGTCAGTCAACCGTTGAGGAATCGCGACCGGCGGGAGAAGTTCGTTTTATACTCTTCGATCAAGAACAAGAGTCTCAAGCCCGCGCAGACCTGTCGGTGAACGATCATGCCAAGGCCGTCGATGCGTATCGCCTCAGTAAACCGGTCCAGTTTAAAGGAATTCTACACCGGCTACCGAGAATGAATCGCATAGAAGTCGTCGAGCAATTTGATATTTTAGGAGTCGGCGAAAATAACACCCGGCGATAATACCAGACACTTCACTCACCCTGTGACTTCGCCAGCAACTGATGGAAGTAGTACCCGGCATTCTCGCGGCGGACGCTGAATCGCCCGGAGTGAAACGATCGACTGCCGAGGCCGCGTTGGACGTCTTCGCAGATTTTCACGTCCTCGTTTTGCACCGTTTCGGCCACGGTAATGCTTGCATTTGCGAAATCGATCGTCGTACCGGTGGCGAAGTAAAAATCGAACGTCACGTGGCAACGCTCCGGGCCGAGCGGGATCACCCAATTCGTGTCCATCACGCCACTGTAGAGGTTGATCATCGCGTTTGGGTAAACCCACCAGTAGGCGGCCCGGTTGCCGGTTCGCGTACTGCCGACGGTGCCAGTACCCGGCTGTAATGGGCAACTTTGCAAGCTCGTGTAGCCGTGCGTCGTCGTTGCATACTCGCGGTAATCGAGAACCCCCGCAAGACTCGGGTGGATGGTGTTCACGTGATAACCGCCATCGAGGTAATTATCGATGTACACCTTCCAGTTGCAGTTTAAGTCGTACGACCGGCGAGCGAACCACTTCAACCCATCGAATATTTTTTGATCCCAGTCCGGTAACGGAGCGAGAAACTGCGGCAGCGGTTCGCGCACGACACCGAGATGCACCCACACGAACGGCCCCCACTCGGCCACGGCGACGGGAACCAGCCCGTTATCCTCTTTGCGAAAGTCGCACACGCCATCGAACTCCGGCGTGCCGCGAAGTTGTCCGGCCAGGTCGTACGTCCAGCCGTGGTACCGACAACGCAGCTTGGTGAGCGTGCCGCATTCCTCCGTCGTCAGCGGCGTAGCCCGATGCCGACAGACGTTGAAAAACGCGCGTAAAATGCCATCCTCTCCGCGCACGACGAGGATCGGTTCGCCCGCAATATCGACCGTGAAGAACTGTCCGCTGCTCGCAACCTGTTCGCCGCGCCCCGCCATTTGCCACGATTGACCGAAGACCCGTTCGCGTTCGCGGCGATGGATCTCTTCGCCGAAGTACCACGAAGCCGGTATCGTTGCGGCCCGTTCGAGCGGCAATGCAGGGTCGAAGTCGATCATGGCAGTCCTTTTCGCGCGAGCACTCACAACGCCCTACTCACAATCAATCACTACTGACTTTTGACGAGAATCGGTTATATTACGGAAGCAAGTCCTACAACTCTCGGATCGCCGCAAGTTTGCTCATTTCGTATCAATACGTTACGAATTGCCGCAAGAGGTTGAAATGTGAGTACGCCCGACGGAACCGTGTCCGATACGACAATTTCGGGGAATGCCGTCCACGGCACTCTCAAACAAACGGCCGAGATGGAGATCGACTCGTCGACGCGATCGGCATTGCTGAGTCCGCCGCCCGGTTACGAACTGCTCGACGAACTGGGTCGCGGTGGGATGGGCGTCGTCTACAAAGCCCGAGACACGAACCTGGGCCGACTGGCTGCGATCAAGATGATCCTCGGTGGTCGATACACCGATCCCATCTCGCAAGCTCGCTTTCTCATCGAAGCCGAAGTGATCGGGATGCTCCAACACCCGAACGTCGTCCAAGTCTATGGGTTCGGTCAACACGAGGGCCAGCCGTACTTCGCACTGGAATATGTCGACGGTGGCAACCTCGCCGAAAAAATCGCCCAGGGCGTACGCTTTACTCCCGAAGACGCAGCAAAGTTCGTGCTCAAACTCGCGGAAGCGATGGCGGCCG
>JAYVXI010000141.1:0-5522 GCA_043785305.1 Limnoglobus sp.
GGCGGCCGCTTCGCGTACCTTTTGGACGGCGGGCAATAACAGCCCGATGAGGATTGCGATAATCGCAATCACGACGAGGAGTTCGATGAGCGTGAAGCCCTTGGCGAATCGCCGGGGCCATCGCGACATCGCAGCGAAAGATAGGGACATGATGGAACCTCAAGCAAGATTTAGAAGGAGTGGAAACCACTTACGATTGAAAATCGTGTGGCAGACTGCTCTTGCTCACGCAGTCCGGCGATTAACCAACCTGATGTTATCGGCATATTCTGAACGAGTAAAGTAAATTTTTCAGATAATCCACACGATTTTTTTCTAACTGTAGTCAAATCGTACGGAGTGGTAATGACTCGAAGGTCGTTATTTTTTGTCGAACGCGACGCGAATCTTTTTTCGGTAATATTCCGCGCGGTCGATTTGGCCGGTTCCCTTGAAGTGTTCGAAGAGCAGTTTGATTGTCGTTTGGTGGTTCGGATCTTCGCGAAGTGCCGTTTCGAGCCAATCGACGCCTTGCTTGTTCAAACCGTTACGCAGGCAGATTTCCCCTGCTTTACTCCGCAATTCCGGGTCGTGTGGCTTCGTGCTGATCTCGCTCGTCACGTCGCTGAGAATTTTCAAATCGGCTTCGGATTGTTCCCACTTTCGCTTCAAACGTGCCGCTTCTTCCGTCTGCCCCAGCTGAGTGAGGCATCGAAACATCGAGTAAAGAATATCGGATTCGTACGGAGTGACCGCATAGGCTTTCTGCAACAGAGGTAGCGCCAATTCGGGCCTGCCCGCTTCGAGTTCGATCTGCGCTCGATGGAAAATCGCTCGCACGGCATCGGGGTGATTCCGGATCGTGTCATCGAGAACGGGTATCGCCGTATCACTGCGGCCCTGAACGATTCGGCACGCAGCCCACACCGTTGCGATGTCCGCATCGTCCGGCAACTGTTCGCGTAACTTGTCGAGGTGAGCGCTGGCTTCGCTCGGTTCCATCTTCGCGTCGATAATCAATCGGGCGAGATTGAACTCAATTTTCGGGTCGTTTGGCGCGAGTGCGAATGCCGTACGATACGCCAAGACGCCCGCTTCTTTTTTGCGGTTGCGCTCGCGAATATCCCCGAGCAATGCCCAAGCTCTGGCCGATTTCGGCGCGTATTCGACCCATTTCTCGGCGCATCCGTTCGCCTCTGCGAGTCGGAAGTTGGCATAAAAGGCCGGAGTGAGCACCTCGGCGATCCAACGGGAATCCGGGTGGTTCAAGCTCAGGCATTGCATGAGGTACGATTCGATTTTCGAGTTGGTTTCCCCCATCAGAAACTGAAGGAGGGATCGTTCCACTTCGATCGCTTCCTCGACCCAGCCGTACTTGGCTGCATCGTTGAGGTGATCGCGGGCTATGCGATACGCACCGTCTAGCCTGGCCGCACGCGCGGCATAAAAGTGGACCTCGCCGCTATCGGGCCATTTCCGCAATGCCTGATCCAACAGATTGCGCGCCGCCTTGACGTCGTCATTCTCGATGGCAGTGACTGCGGCACGAAATCGCGAACCGGCGCGGAGCTCGCCCACGATCAGCCAACCACCTAAGCCGAGTAATGCGAGCAGCACGAGCGCAACGATTCGCTGGCCCGTCGATAAGCGTTCGGAGGGTTCCACTTTCGCGGTCATTGTGCGGGCTTTCGTTGTGTGGCTTTAGCTTCACCTTCCGTCAATCGCGAATAGCCATCGACGGGAATATCCGTCCATACCTGCTTCGCACCCGATGGCCATTCCACGCTCACTTTACCAACCGTACTCGTCGCTCCCAGTCCGATGATGTGCCGCGGATCGTTCGTCGAACCGTAACTCGCTCCACCTTTAACGAATCGATGTTGAGTCCCATTTGCCGATTCTACAGTGATCTTGGCACCGACAATATCGCGATGTTTCGCCCCCACTAATTCGATTCCGAGCCAGTGATTGCCACCGGGGGACACGTTTTGCACGACGACGACCGGTTCGTTCAAATGGCTAAACACGATGTCGGTCTTACCGTCGTTGTTGAGGTCGCCGAGCGCCGCGCCGCGTGCATTGTGCTTGTCTGCGAAATATTTTCCACCTCGATCGGTGATGGGAGTAAACTTGCCCGAGCTATTTTTGAGGAGCACCGGTCGCTGTTGGCGGCCAAATTTCGCGACGGGAAAACGGATGGCGTGCCCGTTTGCGATGAACAGATCTTCCCAGCCATCGTGGTCGAAGTCGGCAAAGCCCGTACCCCAACTGACGTAGATCGCACCGATCACTCCAATGCCTGCCGAGGTGGTCGCATAGTTGAACGTAATCCGATCGCCTTCGCAGCGGTTTTTGTAGAGTGCCGGCAGTTCTTGCTCGTAATTCGTCACGAAAATCGAAGGCCGTCCGCCGCGGTCGTAGTCGGCAATATCGAGGCCCATGCTGCCGTTCGGAGTCGCGCGATCGTCGCGGGCCACGCTGGCATTCATGCCGAGTTCTTCGAGTGTAATTTCCCCACCCGGCTTAGTGCGATTGATGTAAAGGAAGTTCTCGTCGGTGTCGTTTGCAACGTAAATGTCGGGCTTTCCATCGCCGTTCGCGTCGAAGAGGATCGCGCCAATTCCCTTGCCATCCGTACGCAATTTCAGCTTCGCCGTGATGTCGGTAAAAGTGCCATCGCGATTGTTGCGATAAATAGTATGCGGCAACTGCTTAAATTTCCGCGGCTGGCAGACGTCCCTCGTTTTGCCATCGTATGTGCATTCGGGGTTGTTGGTATCGAACCCCCAGTCGCCGTAGTGGGCAACGTAAATGTCGGCGTAGCCATCGCCATCGAGGTCGCCCCAAGCGGCACTCGTACTCCAGAGCGCATCGTTCAGCCCTGCTTTCTTCGTGACTTCTACAAACCGTCGCGAACCTTTACCGTCGGGTTCGTTGTGCCATAAAATCAAGCGGTTATAGCCGGTAACGAGGAGATCGAGGTAGCCGTCGTTGTCGTAGTCGAATGCCGCAGCCCCGTGGGAATACTGCCAGTTTCCAGTTAGCCCAACCTCAGCGGTGACGTCCTTAAACTTCATTCCACCGAGATTCTTATACAAGCGACACGGATGGCCGCGAACGATTTTCCCCTCGTAAAAACCACCACCGGGGAAGAAGATGTCGAGCAAGCCATCGTTGTCGTAATCGAACAGCGCCACGCCGCCACCGAGCGATTCGATGATCGCGAAATGGTTCGCTTCTTCGCCATTTTTGTAGGTGAAATCGATGCCAGACTCCGCGGTCACATCGCGAAACCAGTCGGGGGCAGATGCCGTTTCGGGCTTCGTCGGATCTGCTGCGGAGTTGGTAGGAATGGCTTTATCGGATGAACATCCCGTCAAAAGGAACGTGAAAAGCAACGCCATTGGTAGGTAGCGATACATGTTCGATCTCAATTGTTGGAGGCGGAGGAAGCCTGCCAGCAGTACGCCGAAACCGTCGAAAGGGGTTCGCCGAATCCAACGGGCTTCGCCATTCAGTCTACGGTTTAACTAAGATGAGGGATAGCGACAAAGTCAACGTTCCTCCAGGCGAAGCTACGCGAAATCATGAGTGAATCGAAAGTGGTTGGGATCGATCTCGGCACAACATACAGTTTAGCGGCTTACGTCGAGAACGGGCGGCCGGTCGTCGTCCGCGATGCGAGCGGTGCCGCCCTCGTTCCGAGTTGCATTAGCTTCCACGACGATGGCACCGTGCTCGTTGGCACACCGGCGAAAGAGCGAGCGCTCGCCGATCCCACGCACACGATCTTCAGCGTCAAACGACTAATGGGCCGCACACTCGCGGACTTGGCGGGGCAACTGAAGCACATTCCGCACCAGATCGTCGAGCGCGAAGTCGAAGGCGGGCGCAAAGTCCTTCGCGTTTTGATTGGCGCTAAGGAACACACACCCGAAGAACTCTCCGCGATCATTTTGAAGGAAATCCGCAAGCGGGCGGGCAACCCGACGAAGGCAGTGATTACTGTCCCCGCGTACTTCGACGATGCCCAACGGCAGGCGACGCGCGATGCGGGACGCATTGCGGGCCTCGATGTGCTGCGCATCGTCAACGAACCGACCGCTGCGGCTCTGGCGTACGGACTGCACACGAAAACGACCGGCACTGTAGCGGTGTACGACCTCGGGGGCGGTACGTTCGATTGCTCGATACTCGCACTTTCCGATGGCGTCTTCAAGGTGCTCAGTACCAACGGCGACACGTACCTCGGCGGCGATGATTTCGACCGTGCCATCGCCGAAGTCGTGGCGACCGAGTTAAAACTCGAACTCTCGAACCGCGAACCCGAGTTACTACAACACCTTCGCGATGCCTCCGAGAAACTCAAAATCGCCTTGTCCAGTAGCGAATTCGCAACATTCGACTTGCCGCTGAAGCAGTATACTCGGACGTTTACCCGATCCGAATTCGAGGCGTTGCTCAAACCGCACATCGATCGTTCGCTCGAAAAATGCCGGTTGGCGTTACGCGATGCGCAACTCACCACGAAGCAGATCGACGAAGTCGTGCTCGTCGGCGGATCGACGCGGATCCCGTACGTTCGGCAACGTGTCGGCGAGTTTTTCGGCCGTACGCCGCACTCGGAGTTGAACCCCGACGAAGTCGTCGCGATGGGGGCCGCAGTACAGGCGGACATTTTAACGAGTGGCCGACGCGACATGCTGTTGCTCGACGTCGTACCGCTATCGCTCGGTATCGAAACGCTCGGTGGCGTCGTCGATAAGCTCATCCACCGGAACACGACGGTGCCTTGCCGCGAAACGACGCGGTACACGACGGCTGCGGACAATCAGACCGCGATCATCGTCAACATTTATCAAGGCGAACGCGAACTGACAAAAGACTGTCGCTTGCTCGGTCAGTTCAAACTCGCCGGCATCCCGCCAATGCTCGCGCAAATGGCACAAGTCGATATCACGTTCCTCGTCGATGCCAACGGCATGCTGACCGTGACCGCGAAGGAACAACGTAGCGGGCAGCAGGCATCGGTCGAAGTGAAGGCGGCACACGGCTTATCGCAAGACGAAGTCGAAACGCTCGTTCTCGAAAGTGTCGAACATGCACATTCGGACTTCCGGGCCAGGCGTTTCATCGAGTTGAAGAACAAAGCCGAGGCCGATCTGAAACACGCGGAGAAAGCCCTCACCCTCGTCGGCGATGCATTTCCGGCAAATGAACGAGCGGGAGTAATTGTTGTGATTGACGCACTGCGAGCCGGAATGGGCGGCGACGATGTCGAGCGACTGCAACGCGCCGTCGATGAGTTCGGCAAAGTGACCGCTCCGCTCGCGGAACTGCAAATGAACGCCGCAGTGAAGTCACTACTCACCGGCAAACGCGAAATCGACATTGCCAAAGGGTTAGATGAAACAGGTAATCCGTGAGGCACGGTTACAATGAAACAAGGCTCATCCGGGAAGTGCGTACTTCCTGCTGGCCAAAAGGAGGACCATGCCGTTTCTTGAAGGGTAACCAAACCTTCTTCAGGAGCACGGCATGTT
>JAYVXI010000142.1:0-5498 GCA_043785305.1 Limnoglobus sp.
GCAGCGAATCGAATCGGCACGTTACTACCGCTATCGCAGACGTAACCTGCCGCCACCATTAAAGAACGAGCAAAAACGATAACGATACAGTAGAATTAGGAACCCACGAGAATACACGCGATCGCAGAAACGATAATAATCCCTCGCTAGCGCGTCGGGCTAACTTCCCATCATCGGGGCACGAACAGCGCGGCGATCTTTGGGCCGATGAGGGGGATTTTGCGAGCGAAGCCGATCCAACGTAACAGGCCGACGTTCGCGAATAGCACGCCCTCGGCATCGGCTCCCGTGCTCGGCTTGCCGTCGATTTGCACGCGAATCGGCCCCGTTACTGTCGCCAGATCGACTCGATTATCGACGTCGATCGCCTTCAGGAGTGCGGCGGCACGCAGGTGTTTCGCCGAGGTGCCATCGAATTGAAACAACACCCGCACGGCCATCGCGGCCGAACGGAGTTGGTCGCGGATGACGTTCGGCGGCAGGTACGCCAACAGTAACGTCAGCATCAACAGTGCGAACATGTTCAATCCCATGAAGGTCGCAATACCCAGGTGGAACAGGAACGCACCGATGACGATGTACGGTCGCATTTTCGTCCAAACGAGGAACGCCAGCGACAGTTCCATGAACAGCGTGAAGATCACACTGAGATGGGCGGAAATCGCATAGATCGCGCGGTGATGCGTCAACCAACGCAACATCGTCTCGTACCACTCGAAGTAGACGAGCGTGAACTCGGGGTTTGCGAGCGTGTCCCAATAGGCATTCGTGTTCCACCACATATTGCCCTTCAGTTTCGACATCCCCGCCGCCATGTAGATGAAGCAAAAGTGAATCTGAATCATGCGGGTGGCAAAGCCAGTGGCGACGGTGGGCGTCGGCCGCGCCAGGAATGCCGCCGTCGGCGCGTCGATGTTGCCACTGCGGGCGAGACTGTTTCGGGCCGCACGATACCGGGCGATCAGGCGATCCAGCGAGAACGCCCCGCCACTGTTGCCGATCATCAAGTAGATGAGCAGTAAGTTCATCATCGTGTCCATGCCGAACAGCACTTGCTGCGAGCGGTGGATGTAACTCACACAGGCGAGCCACGTCAGCACTGACGTCACGCGGGTGAACAAGCCGAGCGTGAACAGCGCGAGTATCAGCAGAACCACCGCGTGCGCGATGGCCATCTCGGTCGGATCGGTGATGTGAAACCAGATCGAGAACGTCGCGCTCCCGACCCAGTGGACCTTACGGGCCTCGGTGTTCCAGTAATCGAGGTAATCGATCCACTTCTCGCGTTCGGTCGGATCTTCGGGAAGCTCGACGATGAAATCGAGGAGTGCTTTTCGCGAATCGTAAGGGATTTCGACGAAGTGGTCGTAGATGTACTGCCGTTGCAGGACGTCGCGCGGAACGATCCCATCGAACGCTTCGATCTCCTCGCGGAGGGTCTTGCGGCTATTCGCCCCTTCTTGCGGGAGTGCGTCGAACAGCGGCGGCACGCTGTCGATTCCGGTTTTGGATCGCAATTTGATGTCGACCATCGCATTGAGGCGATCCGCACGCGCGAGCATGTCGAGCGGCAAGCCACTGGCATACTCCAGGCCACTTTGAATGCCGATGAACTTGTTGAAAGTTTCGTTCTGCAATCGCCGTGGGTAGCGCATCGCCGATTCCCGCGCCGCCTTCTGCACGGGTAAAGCTTTCAGATAGCTCAGCCAAACTTCGCGGCGATGCGTTTGAATCGGCAACCGTGCCGAGTGGATATTGTCGTCCCATACCGTGTCGCCGGAAAACGGAGTCACCGCCCACGGGAGTTCGTGGCGTTCGCGGTCGATGTAATACTGCCCGTACCACGCATGTTTGCCGAAGAAGTTCTGCAAGTCCGTCGTGTAGGCACAATGGACGTACAGCACCAGTAGCCCCGTGATGATTCGCATGAAGCCGAGCATCGTCGGGTCGGTTGCCGCGAACCAAAACTGGAACCATCGCGTTCGAGCAGACGGAGGGAATGTCGGTGTCGAAGTCATGGCAAGCCAATCGGAAGTTGAGGTCGATTCCAGAATTCTTCGTAGCGGAAGTCGTGAGACTTCTGACGCGGTGGCATCATCCGAAGTCTCACGACTTCGGCTACTTGCGGCAGCATCATCCGAAGTCTCACGACTTCGGCTACTTGCGGTGGCATCATCCGAAGTCTCACGACTTCGGCTACTTGCGGCAGCATCATCCGAAGTCTCACGACTTCGGCTACTGGAAATTCGTCGGATTACGGCATCCGCTCCGCCCACTCGAACTTCGTTTTCGCGTGGATGCTCATGTAGTCTTTGAAGTCTTCCGTACCCTTCGGGCTGTCGAGCGGAATCGCTTTTGGCAGGATCGGCACCAGCCAGTACAGCAACGGGTCTTGCGTATCGACGAGTTGCGCAATCCCCTTCGTATCGAGTGCATATTCGCCGAAGTAGAACGGCCGGAACGACGTCGGATGGTTCGGCTTTGCCCCCTGTGCGAATATCGTCGGCGTGGTCACCTTGTGTTCGAGGCGATAGATTTTCACGCTCTTCGCGACACGGCCCGGTTCGGAGGCGTTGTGCAAAATGTGCCCCGCGAACGAAGGCACCATGTTCCGTGCCGTGTCGGGGTTCGGCATCCGATACTGCACCGCTTCAAATACCTCCGGAGCAATCGGGATCTGCGGGTAATTCGACCACAGCCCCGCATCGGCTTTCTTGCGCCGCTCTTCGATCTGCTTCTTCTCTGCCGACGGCAGGTTGCCTTCCGGATACACGCCGTTGACCTGCTCCGTGATCGACAGACGGCGATAGTACTCCAGACCGAGTGGGTCTTTCCAATCGGTCTGGCGGTTCGGCAACGTGATCCACTTCGTCGAGGTTTTCGTCGACACTTTCGTTTTCGGATGAACGAATTCCTGGTCGTGCTCGAACGTGACGAGGCAAAACAACAGCGACGCAGGCCCGGGGTCCGGCGAGTAGAAGTGGTAGGCGTTCTTGAGATACATCATGGTCAGGTACGGCAAATAAAACCGGGTGCCGACCTGTTGCGTCAGCCACGGCGTCGGGTTCGGCCACGTCGTTGCGGTGAAGATTCCACCGAAGTGAACGAGCGCCACGAAGGAGAGGATCCAATATCGAAGCGACTTCGATGCAGCAATCAGCGCCGAGGCAAAAACGGCAATCGCGACCATCACCCGCGCGAGCATCCGTGCAGAGTCCCAGTGTTCCGGCAACCCGACACTCGCGAATAACGCCGCCCCCGCCGCGATCAACCAGATGAACGACAGCCCTGGTCGAAGCGAGATCGCGGCACCGACTGTCAGAGCACCGACAGCAACGAGTAATAACCGAGCGGTGGTGTAGGAATAAGAAGGCCCGCCGTGACCCGTTTGATCCATCGGGAAGCCGTAGATCGCTGCGACGGCACAGAGAGCCATACCGATGAGGCCGACGCGATAGACGTAGCGCGGATCGGGAAGTGGCAGACAATCTCGATCCATGAAGGCGTCTCCGCGTAGGTGCGGGCAGAGGCCGTGCGGCCGTCCCTGCCGATGGTTTAAGATACCCGATCCCCGCCCGATAGGCATGGAATGCAACTATCCGATTCGATTCGCGTTGGTGATTTTCCCGGCACGACCGAACCTAACGAGCGAAAAAACAACGGGAAGCCGACCCATAATGCCCAAATTAACGTTGACGTGCGTTTAACCGGTAACTACGATCCTGTTATGCCAGCTTACCCAATGTGGTGTATTCGCTGAGTCCCCTGAATAAACTGAGCACGTCGCTCAAGCAACAGGGTCCACAACAACGTTGGAGGTTCGGTCGCTATGTACAGTATGGTCATGATGATGGCAGTCGCCACTTCGGGTGACGCCGCTTCGTTCGGTGGCAATCGTGCATCGTGCCACGGTTCGGCCCCAGTGGCTAGCTGCCACGGTTCGGCACCAGCCAGCGGCTGCCACGGTGGCGGTCTGTTCGCGAAGTTGAAGGGCAAGCACAGCCGCGGTAGCAGCTGCCACGGCTCCGCACCCGTTCCCGCCTGCACGACCTGCGAAGCCGCACCCGTTGCAGCCCCATGTGCAACCGAAGCCGCACCTTGCGCCACCGCCGGCGCACCGATCGTCATCAGCCCGATGGCCGTCGAGCCAAAGGTGATGCCAAAAGCCGAAGAGCCCAAGGTCGAGCCGAAGAAGGTCGAGCCAAAGGTCGAGCCAAAGAAGACCGAGACCAAGAAGGAATCGTAAGCCACGCGGCCTACGAACGAAAATGCGAGGGCCTATGCCCTCGCATTTTCGTTTGATGCGTCACTCGAACGGTTACAACCGTAAGATATGCGTTCCTGCATAGTCCGGAGGTTGGCGATGAGCGTGAATTTGGATGACCCCGCGTTGTACATCAACCGGGAATTGAGTTGGCTCGAATTCAACCGTCGCGTCCTCGAAGAAGCGCAAGATCCTTCGGTACCGCTGCTCGAACGCCTGAAATTCCTCGCGATCTTCGGCTCGAACCTCGACGAATTCTTCATGGTTCGCATCGGCGGGCTGCAACAGAAAGTCCAAGCGTCGATCGCGCACAGTTCGGGTGGCGATCGGCTCGCACCGAATTCGCAACTCGAAAAAATCGTCGAAGTCGTTCGCGGCATGGTCGACGAACTGTACCGCTGTTTGCAAACCGAACTGCTACCCGCACTTGCCGAACACGGCATCGTCATCCGGCGGATGAACGACCTCACCGAGGACGACCGACGCCACCTGCGCGACGTGTTCCGCGACAAGTTCTTCCCGGTACTCACGCCGCTGGCGATCGATCCGGTTCACCCGTTCCCGCACTTGCTGAATAAGTCCTTGAACATCGCGGTGCTGTTGCGTCGCCCCGGCGACCCGGACCAGTTGTACGCGGTGGTACAAGTGCCGGGCGTGTTGCCGCGGTTCGTGCCGCTGCCCGTCGGTCCTGCCACGCCCACGCAACCCCGCCCGCCGATTCACCTCTATTGCCCGCTCGAAGATGTGATTCGACTGCACCTCAGCGACTTGTTTCCCGGCATGGAACTCGGCGAAGCGTACGTCTTCCGCGTCACGCGCGATAGCGAAGTCGAAATCGATGAAGACGAAATCGAAGACTTGTTGCGTGCGATCGAAGACTCGGTGAAACGGCGTCGGCGCGGCCATGCGTCGCGGCTCGAACTCGAATCGACGGCCCCACTGGACCTCGAACAATTCCTGACGGCCGCGCTCGACCTGCACCCCGAAGACGTCACGCGGGTGGCGGGCCAACTCGACCCGACGGGGCTGTTTCAAATTTGCGGCCTGCCCGGCTTTCCGGAACTGCGCGACCCGCCGTTCGTCCCGGCACTCATCCGCGAGTTCGTGCAATCGCCGACGATGTGGGCCGCGATTCGCGCGCGCGATATCCTCGTCCATCACCCGTACGAGTCGTTCAAACACGTCGTCGATTTCATCGAAATGGCGTCGAACGACGACCGCGTCCAAGCCATCA
>JAYVXI010000143.1:0-5496 GCA_043785305.1 Limnoglobus sp.
GGTCGAGTATTGACGGATTGTTGTAACTCCAATCAATACCACATCTTAGGCCGCCGCGCTACTCCACTTTCGCAAAAGCGATGAAATATCCGGGCTAGAAAACCAGTCGTGGCGAGTCCTCGAGACGCGACGTCCGAAGGGCCGACAGAGCGACCCCTTTGGGCAACGCCGTGAAGAAATCGTAGCGGAAGTCGTGAGACTTCTGACGCGGTAACTTCCCACGTCCCGAAGTCTCACGACTTCGACTACGTCAGAATCGCTTCGTAGCGGAAGTCGTGAGACTTCTGACGCCGTGACTTCCCGCGCAAACCTCAAGTTTCTCGCATTTGTACAAAGTGTCAGTTTCAACCGCGAGGAGTGAAAGGACGGCTTCGGGATTCGCACTGGCGTTCCATTTCGGGTATCCTCGTTCTCGGACAACGATCTGTTACGGGATACCCACACGATGAAATGCCTGACTTCGATTCTCCTTCTCGTATTCGCGCTGCCCGCTTTCGCGCAAACGCCTGCGGTCGTTTTGTCGCCCGCCGAGGAAGCCAAGCAGCTGCGCGAACATATTCTCGCGAACTACACGAAGTACGAGTACCGCATTCCGATGCGGGATGGCGTCAAGCTGTTCACGGCGGTGTACGTTCCGAAAGACGATACGAAGAAATACCCGATGATGCTGAACCGCACGCCGTACAGCGTTGCGCCGTATGGCGTCGACAACTATCGCGCCACGCTCGGGCCTTCAAAGCTGTTCGCGTTCGACGGGTTTATTTTCGTGTATCAGGATGTCCGCGGTCGCTGGATGTCCGAAGGCGAGTTCACGAACGTGCGACCGCACAACCCGAAGAAGGGGCCGAAGGATTTCGACGAAAGTACCGACACCTACGACACGATCGAATGGCTGTTGAACAAGGTGCCGAACCACAACGGCAAGGTCGGGCAGTCGGGCATTTCGTACCCCGGCTTCTATACGGCGGCGGGGATGATCGACGCGCACCCGGCGCTCAAAGCCTGTTCGCCGCAAGCCCCCGTCACGGACTGGTTCGTCGGCGACGACTTCCACCACAACGGCTGCCTGTTCCTGCCGCACGGCTTCAACTTCTTGGCCGCGTTCGGCAAAATCCGCCCGGAACCCTCGGCGAAGTTCGGCCGATTGCCGTTCGATCACGACACGCCCGACGGCTACGATTTCTTCCTGCAAATGGGGCCGCTCGCCAACGCGGACAAGAAGTACCTCAAGGGCGAAATCGCGTTCTGGAACGAGATGATGGCGCACGGCACTTACGACGAATTCTGGAAGTCGAAGAACATTCGTCAGCACCTCAAGAACATCCGCCCCGCCACGATGACTGTCGGCGGTTGGTACGATGCGGAGAACCTGTTCGGCTCGCTCGAATGCTACAAGAACACCGAGCGAGGCAGCCCGGAAAATGCGAACAATTTCCTCGTGATGGGGCCGTGGGATCATGGCGGTTGGAGCCGTGGCGAGGGGTCGTCGTTGGGGAACATCCGGTTCGGTTCGAAGACGGCCGAATTCTATCGCGAGAAGATCGAACTGCCGTTCTTCAAGAAGCTCCTGAAGGGCGAAGGCGAGTTCGTCGCACCGGAGGCGTGGGTGTTCGAGTCGGGCACGAATGTGTGGCGGAAATACGATGCATGGCCGCCGAAAACGACGCAGAAAATCGAGTATCACCTGAACCGCGGCGGACGCCTCGAGACGACGTTCGAGACCGGATCGCCGACGAGCGACGAGTTCGTTTCCGACCCCGCGAAGCCGGTGCCGTTCCTCGAGCGAACGACGGTGAAAATGGATTACGAATACATGGTCGCCGACCAGCGCCACGCCTCGCGCCGCCCCGATGTGCTCGTTTATCAGACGCCGGTTTTGAAGGACGATCTGACACTCAGTGGGCCGATCGACGTGCAGTTGCAAGTGAGCACGACCGGCACCGATGCCGACTGGGTGGTAAAGGTCATCGACGTGTACCCCGCCGATGCCCCCGATGCCGACCCGAACCCGGCGGGCGTGCGGATGGGCAACTACCAGATGCTCGTTCGCGGCGAACCGTTCCGCGGCAAGTTCCGCAACGGTTTCGAGACGCCCGAAGCATTCGAGTCGAACAAGATGACTGCGGTGAAATTTACGATGCCGGACATCTGCCACACCTTCCGCACCGGCCACCGCCTGATGGTCCACGTGCAGAGCAGTTGGTTCCCGCTCGTCGACCGCAACCCGCAAACCTTCTGCGACATTTACAAAGCGAAGGAAGCCGACTTCCAGAAGCAGACTCACCGCATCTGGCAAACCGGTGACGCCACCACGAGCGGCATCCGCGTACGGGTCGTGAAATAGTCAGTGAACGAACAATCGGTATGAAAGAAGGGATGCAGAAGTCCCCAGAAAACCAACCCTCCGTGCCCGTGGCGGACAACATCTTTGGCCCTGGCCCGAAGCCGAACAGCGTCCGGGCGGCGGATGGCAGCATTCGCACCGTACCCGACGGGTGGGTGCTCGTGCCGCCTGGCGATCCCGCGGTTACGCGGCGGGTGAAAGCGGCGGGCGAGCATTGGATCGTCCAAGAGAAGCGGGGCCGCAAGACGTTCTCGCGCGGCATCTGGACGGCGGCCACTACCGTTGAGCGCATCCGTGCGGACCTCGAAGCCGAACGATCCACGGAGAGTTTCGCGAAGAAGAAAGTCGCGGATGCCCAGCGCCGCGAAAAGGCGCAAGAGGCCTACGTCGAAGATTTCCACGGTGCAGTCATCGCGTTTCTGGGCTTCCACGCAAGCCACGCCGAGATTGCTACGCAACTCGCGGAGGCCGTCACCGCACATGCCACTCCGGTCGGTAGTGGCACCGTGGCCCGCACGAAACGCATACCCGTTGAAGAACGCGCCGAAGCCGCCGTCATCGCCTGGATGCGACACCAAACCACCGGCTACGACGGCATGGCGATTCCCCGCGTCAAAGGCGAACGCCGCGAAGTCCGCCGAATGCTGGCCCGGCGATCCCACGAATTACTCGCACATTATCGCAAAGGCAATCCCATCCGCGACGACTGCCCCTTGAAGCGGGCGCTGAAATAACGACAGGATTTGCAGGATTCACACGATAAAATTAGTAAGCCGAAATTCAGATCTCTGTTTTCTGAGAAGGAGTAAACCAGTGGCACTTCATGACTACGCTGAATTGGACGAGAACGATTTTTACAGTCAGGGGTTTGAAAAAGAAGGTCTCGTATCTGTCTGGGCGGGCACGACCGACAATTCCAATGATCCGGAAAACCTTGATGTCCTGCAAGACCTTTGTGGCATCGGATACTACAATTTAGACAACCAAGAGTCGAACTGTGAAAACTTCATCATGGTTCCGTTTGAGAAGCTCGTTTCGGAATTGTCTTACTCCGAATCATTTCGAGAAGAAGCATCAAAAGCGGCAACAAGGGTTGGAATTAGCACTATTCGTTGGATTATTGTCCAATACGATTTCAAATTCGATCCGAAACGAGTCAAAAGGCAAATACATGTCGATCCAGTGTTTGTCGGAGCTTTCCGCTACACAAGAACGGAGTAAGAGTGCCGCTTCATGTTTCCAATGCAGAATAGCCATTCTGCAAATCCCTCTTGATAATTCGGGATGCGTTTCCCTGCGGTGCGGCTCTGTTACTGCGTTGGAGTCTTCATCACGGGTGTGCCATGCGGTCGGGTTCTCTTGCGTATTTGTTGACGCTCGCTACGGACGATACTTCGGTTCCGGATGCGGAGTTGCTCGCGCGGTTTGCCGGGAACGGCGATGCCACAGCGTTCGAGTTGCTCGTTCGTCGGCATGCGGATCTCGTCTGGCGGGTCTGCCGGTGCGAACTGCCGCACGACGCCCATTCGGCCGAAGATGCCTTTCAAACGACGTTTCTCGTGTTGGCGCGGAAGGCCGGTTCGGTGCGGGGGTCGTCGGTCGCGGGCTACCTGTTTCGGGTGGCGCGGAATGCGGCCCTCCGGGTTCGCAAGCGGGTTGGGAACGTTGCCGAAGCGACCGTTGAAATGGGCGTGGAACCGACCGAACCGAACGAATGTTCGGTGGCGGTGATCGAGGAAGTCGAACGGTTGCCGGACAAGTTTCGCTTGCCGGTGCTGCTCTGTTTCTTCGAGGATTGTACGCACGTCGAAGCGGCGAACCGGCTCGGTTGGGCGGTCGGCACGGTGGCGAGCCGACTGGCCCGCGCCAAGGATCGCTTGCGGATACGTCTGACCCATCGGGGTATGGCACTCCCCGCAATTCTGGCAGGCGTCAGCGTTCCCACTGCAACAGTGCGGGCGGCGGTGATGATGGCGACGACCCCGTCGGCGGTGCCGACATTTCTGACCGAACTTTCACGCGAGGTCTCGATCGTCATGGCGAATGCAAAAGCGAAGTGGATCGGTGGCGGAATCCTGGCGGCGCTGATACTCACCAGCGGAGTCGGGATGATGGCGCTAACCGCCAGCCCCGGCCCCGAAGAACCGAAACCGGCCGCGAAGGACAAGCCGGTAGCGAAAGCGCCCGCGCCCGAAACGCCCGAAGCCGCGGAACTGAAGAAGCTACAAGGCGTATGGCGTGTCACGAAACTCGAGACGGGACGCGGTGTTGCGCCGGCCAAGGAAATCGAGCCAATACGCTGCGAGATCGTAGGCAACACTATCTTTACCATCAATAGCCGCGAAGAAAGCCAGAATATGAAAATGCAGATCGTGCTCGATCTCACGAAGTCGCCGAAACAAATGATGTTGACGGCAACCAGGAAGCCAGGATTGAAGCCCGGAGAAGCGAACGTCCCGTACAAGACAGAAGGCATTTACGAGTTAAAAGGCGACACACTTCGCTTTTGCTCATCCGACCCCGGCAAACCGCTCCCGACGGGGTTCAAGGTGGAGAAAGACTCAGACACAGGGTTGATCGAATTCGAACGAGTGCCCAAAGGTATCCGCGAGTTGAAGGATTTGGCCGGCGAGTGGAAGTATTCAGCGGTCCAGGAAGGAAAGGAACTAAGCACTGGCACGATGGACATCTATCGCGATGTCATCTGGATCACCCTCGGAGACAAAGTCGAGAAAGCGATCATCTCGCTCGATTCCGACAACGGTTTCTTCGATATCACGCCGATCACCGCACCCGCCAAGCCGTTGCTTGGCCGGTTCACGTGGAAAGACGACAAACTGACGATCTACTCGGGCCTACCGGGTGCCGAGCGACCGGCAGAGGCCAAAACCGGCAAAGGCGTAACGGTGGCCGTCATGGTTCGCGCCGTCAAGAAGTGAGTGGGGGATCGCTCGTCGTTTATACTTCGGGCGGGGTGATTCGATACGTTTTTGTTAGCCCGACGCGCAAGCGAGGGGAACCCGCGAGAAGGCACGACATCTCAGAAACGACAGTAATCCCTCGCTAGCGCGTTTTGAAGTTGCGCTATTTTGAAATGCAGTCGTTTCACGCACAGACATGCGCCCGGCGAGCGGCATTGCGTAAGCATGCCG
>JAYVXI010000144.1:0-1594 GCA_043785305.1 Limnoglobus sp.
CGGCACTCCCGGTAAGAGAAGCCGTACATTAAACGGAGGCCTCACCCTCGCGCAACGCGCAAATATCGTGCCGAACGCGATAGGGCTTGTCCCGGTGGGTGGGTTGGGGTCGGCTCTATTTACGAGATGAATCCTGCAATGAAGCGACCGACTTTATCTACGAGAGTCGAACATCCATTGATCGTTGCTGCTCCTCTAACGGCTTGCCAAGCCGCCGCGATGATGGTCTTGTTCGGTTGCGATTTGACGAGTTGCGACTGGATCGTCTCGATGTCGGCCACTAAGTCTGATTTATCCACTTCCGATAAATCAGACTTGGCAATCGCTTCACGCAGTTCGATCAATGGGTCGCCCAATTTCCCGCAATAATTGTTTATCTTGTTACCATTTCCCAAATTGACGATGCTCTGGCCCGTCGCTTTGATTTTGATTCTGTCGGATTTCGGCTTCGTAAATTCTCCTTTACCTTTGATTTGGTCGATACCTGCGGCAGAGATACGGTAGCACGTAGTCGGTGCAAACACTTTGCCACTTGCATATGACCGCTGTTCTTGCACTTCATCGATCCATCGAGAACTCGACATGTAGTTCAAGGCACTTCGTACTTCTTGTTGGGTGAGTTGATGCTGTGTTTTCAATTCGCGTCGAATCTCACTGATTTTGATGGCGGAGCCGTATTTGCCTGTGCTGCTCCTGGCACTTTCATAGCGGTTATATAAGTATCGCAGGAGGATCCGTCGCACTTCAGTCGGCGAAATTGGGGCTGCTTTCGCTTTTGGCATGTGTTGATCCACGGAACAAGGAATACCGTAGGCGAAATGCCCACGGTTGTGATTCTGTCAACGATGAACGATGGAAATCGGCCACAGTTTTGAAACTGTGGAAATGTCTCGAAATGAATCGAAAGACCCCGATGTCGCTTGTACTTCAATTCGGCCAAGATCTCGTGATCTCGGAAAAGTGCCTGTTAGTTGTGGGTGGCTCGGATGAAAAGCCACGTCACGGATTTCTTGCAGGCGCGACGGGGTGAAAAACGCCTCGTTGACAGAATCGCGATTACGACAGGGTGGCAACTTTGCGAGCGCCATTTACCAAACAGTGGACACGAGTCACCAGTAAAAGCGTTCATGCGGCACCTCATAGAAATAGGTGCTTGAAATGTGCGGATCGACTTGCTATCATGTCCTTGCTAGAGAACGGATGCGCAAGCATTCACCGACATCGCAAGCGATGCGGAATTCCACAACGGCCCAGCAAATGTGTTACTAGCACATTGATCGCTGGGTTTTTGTGTTCCAATGATACTTTAACTGTCCATCAATGAGAATTCAAGGGGTCGTCTCCAGAATTATTCTCCCTCTTTTGAAACACCCCTATTTCTCTTGTGAACAACTCGTCGCATGTCGGCCGTCGCTCCGACTTCGTGGCATGGTTCATATCCAGGTCGCAGTTTTGCCAAAAAAAGGAACGCCGAAAAGTGGTTCCGGCGTGAGTCCATTCGGCCAAAATCGGACGTAAGTCGTTGGTGTGTTAGCTACATTCCGCAATTCGGGAGTGAGTTCGCGGAGGGGTGGGTGGTAAGTGCCGAAACCAC